>NZ_CP133465.1:2500-302500 GCF_031191185.1 Prevotella nigrescens
GGCTGAGCCCCTTAACCTCGCTGGGCATGGTAACTCGTAGGTTCATTATGCAAAAGGCACGCCGTCACATACAACAATATGCTCCGACCGCTTGTAGGCGCATGGTTTCAGGAACTGTTTCACTCTCCTAATCGGAGTGCTTTTCACCTTTCCCTCACGGTACTGGTACACTATCGGTCTCACGGGAGTATTTAGCCTTGCCGGATGGGCCCGGCAGCTTCACGCAGAATTACTCGTGCTCCGCGCTACTCAGGATACCACTACGCCCCATCATGCTTCGGATACGGGACTGTCACCCGCTACGGTTGAACTTTCCAGAACATTCTCCTCACACCCGGGGTACGACGGCGTGGTCCTACAACCCCCACGGCGCATTGCCACGTCGTGGGTTTGGGCTGTTCCCCGTTCGCTCGCCACTACTGGGGGAATCATTAACTTATTTTCTTTTCCTGCAGGTACTAAGATGTTTCAGTTCCCTGCGTTAGCCTCCTGAACAAAAATCAGGATAGCACTCCTTCAGAGTGCTGGGTTGTCCCATTCGGAAATCCCCGGATCAGAGATTGCTTGCATCTACCCGGGGCTTATCGCAGCTTGACACGTCCTTCATCGCCTCCGTGAGCCAAGGCATCCGCCATGCGCCCTTCATTACTTTCCATTCATGCGGCATGCAAAAGAACACATGGCCATACGGCCATGCGGCATGCCCATGCTCATACTTTCAGCTGTATCTTGAAATCTATGCGCTTGCTTCCCAAAAAAGAGGGAAGAAGCTAATTTATCTACAGTCTTGCCTGTGTCAACATGTCAAAGAACGATACCATAAATGCAACGTCGTGGACGGTGCAACATGATGAGTGAAGACAATGGACTTGAACCATAGCCGCAGGCCTCCAACCTTGTCTTCCTTGTTTATCTTTATATTGCAGAACAAAGACGATAGCACAAGAAGAGAAACTTCCTGACGGTCCATGCTGCAGGCGCAACGCGCCATGCAGAAAATGCCAGCCTATAAAGGTCCCATCCAGAAAGGAGGTGTTCCAGCCGCACCTTCCGGTACGGCTACCTTGTTACGACTTAGCCCCAATCACCGGTCTTGCCCTAGGTCGCTCCTCGCGGTCACGAACTTCAGGCACCCCCGGCTTTCATGGCTTGACGGGCGGTGTGTACAAGGCCCGGGAACGTATTCACCGCGCCATGGCTGATGCGCGATTACTAGCGAATCCAGCTTCGTGGGGTCGGGTTGCAGACCCCAGTCCGAACTGGGACCGGATTTCAAGATTGGATGCAACTTGCATTGCACCGTCCCTCTGTACCGGCCATTGTAACACGTGTGTAGCCCCGGACGTAAGGGCCGTGCTGATTTGACGTCATCCCCACCTTCCTCGCACCTTGCGGTGGCAGTGTCCCCAGAGTGCCCGGCATAACCCGATGGCAACTGGGAAAGGGGGTTGCGCTCGTTATGGCACTTAAGCCGACACCTCACGGCACGAGCTGACGACAACCATGCAGCACCTTCACAGACGCCCCGAAGGGAAGCCCACGTCTCTGTGGGCTGCGACTGCAATTCAAGCCCGGGTAAGGTTCCTCGCGTATCATCGAATTAAACCACATGTTCCTCCGCTTGTGCGGGCCCCCGTCAATTCCTTTGAGTTTCACCGTTGCCGGCGTACTCCCCAGGTGGGATGCTTAATGCTTTCGCTTGGCCGCAGGCGCAGGGCGCCAACGGCGGGCATCCATCGTTTACAGTGCGGACTACCAGGGTATCTAATCCTGTTCGATACCCGCACCTTCGAGCTTAAGCGTCAGTAACACTCCCGCAGGCTGCCTTCGCGATCGGAGTTCCTCATGATATCTAAGCATTTCACCGCTACACCATGAATTCCGCCTGCGCTGCGTGTACTCAAGTCTGACAGTTCGCGCTGCAAGTTAAATGTTGAGCACCTAAATTTCACAACACGCTTAACAGACCGCCTACACTCCCTTTAAACCCAATAAATCCGGATAACGCCCGGACCTTCCGTATTACCGCGGCTGCTGGCACGGAATTAGCCGGTCCTTATTCATGAGGTACATGCAATGGCGCACACGTGCGCCAATTTATTCCCACATAAAAGCAGTTTACAACCCATAGGGCCGTCATCCTGCACGCTACTTGGCTGGTTCAGACTTGCGTCCATTGACCAATATTCCTCACTGCTGCCTCCCGTAGGAGTTTGGACCGTGTCTCAGTTCCAATGTGGGGGACCTTCCTCTCAGAACCCCTACTGATCGTCGCCTTGGTGGGCCGTTGCCCCGCCAACTAGCTAATCAGACGCATCCCCATCCCTTACCGGAAAAACCTTTGTTTCATATCGGATGCCGTCAATGAAACACATCGGGTATTAGGCCGTCTTTCAACGGGGTATCCCCAAGTAAGGGGCAGGTTGGATACGCGATACTCACCCGTGCGCCGGTCGACGTCCAGAATGTGCAAGCACATAATGCCGTTTCCCCACGACTTGCATGTGTTAAGCCTGTAGCCAGCGTTCATCCTGAGCCAGGATCAAACTCTCCATTGTAAAATATCTCTCATGGAACGGGAACACGAATGGCACGAAGGCCATCGGAATGCCCGTCCCGTAATCTGCCCGGGACCAATTATCAATTGGCATCAAGTTCATGCACCTAAAAAAATGACAAGGTCGTTTCTTTTACCCATCTGCCGTCCCGAAAGGAGCGGCAGACGCTTCTCGTACTACTTCTCTGTCCATGTAAATCCTATCAAAGAACGATGCCCAACGGCAGCACGACAAACGCGCCGGCCGTAAAAGCGAGTGCAAAGGTAGGACAAAAAAACATTACCACCAAATATTTGGGAAAGAAAAAATGAAAATTTCTGAGCCCATAGATTATATTTGATATAAATCAATCAAAATAACGAGTAATACCTCATTATAAATAGGAGCATCATAAATAAAAAAAACTGCCCACATTAACTGTGGACAGCTCTACACTTATGATGGTTTACTTGATTTAATTATTTTGACCTCCACAAACCATGAAGGTTGCAATATTCTCGAGCGTAAACTTCTTTTGCATCTGTTTTAAATTCAGCAACAGGCTTTTCTGTTGGTTCGAGATACTTACGAAGAACCTCATTATTCTCTGTAATGAGTTCAATCCACTGGATAGAGTGTGCTTCGGTCATAGGGTGTTCAACTTCGCCCACCGTTACACGATACCCGCCTTCGATTTTCTCAACAACAGGAACGTGCTTTTCTATTGCTGCATCGGTAGTATTCTCTACCAACTTCTCTAAACCGCAAAGGTCTTTATCTGATGGAATGATAACTTCTACGATATTGTTACTCTCTGAACACTTATAAATTTCGTTTCTTTTTGCCATAATATATTCTTGTTAATGTTTTTGTACTGCAAAGATAATAAAATCTTTTTTAATACACAAATTTATTTTGTAATAAATACAAGAAACCTCGTTCTGGCAGCTATTTTAGGTTATTGAAGGCTTTTAAAAGCATCTCTTTTAAGAAATTATCTTTTACTTTGGCACGCATACTTTCGATTTCTGATTTCACTATCTTCTTCATTTCGGTATCTAATTGCTCAGAATACTTACACAAATCATATATTACTGAGACATAAAAAGAAGTTTGTATGCCATTGGGAATTTGCATTACAAGTTTTTTCATTGCATTAAACTCTGAAAGCCATTCTGTATTGCTTAATTCTGATGCCAATTTATGCACTCCATTTATTTCGTAATAAGTGTTATTTTTACCCTGCTTTGAGAAAAAGTTGCCAACTTTGTCGGCATCGTACTTCTTTCTTATATCTTTATTAATGCCTTTTAAAACAAAACCTTTCCCGGCAAAATCGTTAAACACATTGTAGGTTTGTTCGCTCTTGCGATACTTCGGCTGAACAGACAAGCAGCTGATGATTCTTCCAACAGTTGTGCCGTCTTCCTTGTCCGTCCATTCCAATGCATAACCATAACGACGTAACGAGTCAGCAGGGTCGCTGAACAGCAACTGTATCATATTATCATACTTTTCTCCAACAAATACTTCTGTCTTATCAGGACCCATCAACCTATACGATGCCAGCTTATTTCCCTTATTCGCAGATACCAACTGATAGGCAGCCTTCGAATCGCTGTCGAATGCCTTTCGCAGGATTTCTATCTGCTGTTTCTGCTTTCCCATAAGCGTGAAAGAATAAATGTTCAGAAAGTCTTGCTTGGTTTTATCTTCTCGCTGCTCTTTCCTAAACTCATACTTCGCTACTTCGTTTTCTTTCAAAAACTTTTTATAAGCACTCTCTATATGTGCTTGTGCCTGTGCAATCGTTGGCATTACAGCCAATGCGATGCCTGTAAATATTGTTTTTAACTGTTTCATAACTCAATAATATTTTTCGATTTCAAACTGCAGTTCCTATAATAAATTGTTCCGTTTTCATTGTAAACCACCTTAATGCCCTGCGCTTGCTGACTGGCAACATACACGTTGGTCTGTGCATCGGAAATTTCCTTGTTCACCATTGCAATATCTTCTTCAGCTTGTTGGCGGGCTATTTCGATTGCCTGTTCTGCCTTTGCACGATATTGTTCCCTTGCATTGCCATTCGATGCTTGAACCTTTCGTACCTTTGCAGTTCTCTTATTTACAATCGGTTTTGTCGCTGCTACTTGCTGAACGCTAAGAGTTGAAGACTGCTGCATTTTGCTTTCATTCTTCGCCAACTGCTTGTCTTCGACCTCCAATTGCCGTTTTGCCATTGGTGCAGTTTCCGTTCTCTCAACCACCTTATCAGGTATAGACAACTTATTGCTTATCCACACGCCCGCAAATCCTATCAAAATCAGTAGAGTAGCTGCAACTGCTATCCGCTTCCACAATACTATTGTCGCAGGGCATACTTTCCCTATATCTTCTTTTTGCTCACTTACTTCTGCCATTCCATTGTCAAAGTAAGCAAACATATCTTTATAGTCTTCCCATTCTGCAGGCACACGCTGCTCCGAACGAAAATAGTCGGCAAGTATTTGCTCTTCTTCTATCGTCGTTGTGCCCGCCATAAACTTGTCGAGCAACGTTGCTATATCTTTCTTATTATATAATGTCATCTTCCTTTCCTCCTTTTTATATCTTCCAACAGCCTTCGCCTCGCCCGAGCCAACAACGTGCTGACCGATGTTGATGCGATGCCCAACAAATGCGAAATCTCCTCATTGGGACGCTGTTCCACCTGCCGCATATATAATATGGTGTACTCGGTTGTTGGCAAATCCTTTATTTTTCTCTCCAACCATTCCAAGTTTTCCTTTGCTTCCAAAACGTCTGAAGGCGATAGTTGTGCATCAGCAAGCGCATCAGTTTCGCTGTTCCCTATCGTTTCAGCATTACCAGCCCTGCGCAAATTCAGTGTTAAGTTGTGCGCCATTCGCGCCACCAAGCCTTCCAACGATACAAATCTGCCAAAATCATTGCGCATCTGCCAAAGACGGAGCATAACGTCTTGCGCTATGTCTTCCGCCTCTGTTTCCGTAGCTCCCACTCTTCTTCCTGCCCTGATAGCACAACGCCGAAGTCGAGGAACAATCTGTGCAAATGCTTCTTCGTTCATTTATGTTTTATCAACTCACACCTATATAACACATTACCGTGCTCCTTTCAAACCAAGATTAATTTCCTTTAACAAAAAAATACGAAAATGTCTCTCCTAACTGCATTTTTTATACCTTTGCCATGCAATATAAAACGAACTATTGCATTTTATTATTATCAGAAAAATATTATTATTACAATTTAAATTTACAAGAATGAAACGATTAAGTTACTTCATCACAGCACTGTTTATCAGCATCTTCACTATTTCATGTACCTCTGATGAACCTATTGGACGATGGGAATCTATGAAATGGAAATACGAAGGAGTATCATTACGAACAAAGACAAAGAAAGTTTTTACTGTTACGAAAAAAGGTGGTACCTACCATTTTAAATGCAAAAACTACGGCGGTTTTTGGCTTTGCGCAGTTGAAGAGAAGGTGAATAACACTGTAAATACTTACGATGGGCAAAACTTCGACAAGACTTTCCCAAAGAGTGACCAACACAATATATATGGAGGTTGGACAACAGCAAACATCAAGGAAAACGTTTTAACCGTAACCATTGCTCCAAACAAGACCAATACAAAACGTTATGTAACTGTTGAAGTTTCGGCAGGCGACATCTTCGACCAATTCTACTTCGAACAAGAGTAACCATCGTTCATACTTTTTAACGCAAAAGCACTATTGGCTTGTAAAATAACATGAGTGGGATTGTCTGTTTTAACAGACAATCCCACTCATGTTATTCTATCATATAGCAACTAAAACCGCCTCATACTCCATCATTGTTCTATACCCATAAAAGACTCAATAAACGAGTGGACGGTTGTTATAGTATGCAGATTGTAGGCTGTACGATAAGGTTCTGCCAACAAACCACTGACAGCCTTGCGTGCTTCAAGCCATTTCTTCATCATTTTCTTAACCGCAGATACAGAATAGGAATAACTAAGTCGCTGTGCTTCTTTTCTTGCTTCAGCCATTGTCAAGTTCCACTTCTTCTTCAATAGCTGAGCTTTTACAACCGGACGAAGCGACTGCATCTGTGCGTAAAGTGTGCCCAGCGACAACCCTTTACCTTGTTTCGCTGGTTTTACCGACACACCACTTAAGGTATTCAAGTCTTCTTGCAGACAAGCAAAACGAATATAGCTCAAATTGCTATGCATGCCAGCACCGACAACTAACAAAATCGTACCGCCATTCAACACATATTGGACTTCAATGGCAATATTACCGAAATCGCGCATCAATGCTTCCAACTTCTTCCAAGTTCTTGCCTCATAGTTCATCGCCTTGCGAAATGGCACTGCATTCTTGGCAGAAACGACACTTGTCTGGGGGTTCAATGCCCGAAGGCACTTCTTTATCACATCTGCATTCTTGTCATACAATTGCTTTCTCTCGCCAGCCCAGTCCACCATTCCAGCTGTAGAGCTTTCATTGCAAGACGTTGTATCTGCATAGTAACGACCATATCTACCTTCTTGTATCATCACTGGCAGATTTGGATTGGCAACGTTTGCATCATTTTTCACTCTATCCTTCACGTTCACCAATACCGTCTTCTTCCTTTGCACCTTCTTCTTAGGCACTTTTGGCGTTGCATACGTACAACCCAAAGACACTGCCAATGTAAGCAGAAGCATTAAAAACTTTCTCATAGTTTGTCTTTTAAAATTCTTGTTTTCTACTACAAAAATAGACAATAATTGCTATAACCACAATTATTTGCCAAGGTTTTTAAAATTCAAACATTACGATCACACTTCAGCATTAGAACTGCTAAATCATACTTTCACAAAATATGACATACTATTTTAGACCATTTGCAATAACATACAACCAACAATATAAAAATATATTCTATCACACTCCTTCCCTTCATCTGTAATTCTGTTTCCATTATCTAAAACTTGTGATTGCACTCTTGTTCTTATTTTGCTCTGTATTCCTTTCATACATCCTTATTTTTTTATACCTTTGCCGTATATAAAATTTCTGTCCAAAGCAACAAATTAGGAAAAATGGAAACGAACAACGTTCAGACGACACCACCCATAATAGGGGGGGGGGGACGCGTAAAAGACTCAGGAACAGCAACTTAGAGCTACTTAGGATATTTTCAATGATGGCTATTATTGCGCATCACTTTGTTGTCAACTCAACTGTTGTTAAGCAATACAATTACTTAGACCCTAACTTAAATCAATACTTCCTTGAAGTTTGGGGAATGTGGGGCAAGACTGCCATCAATAGCTTTATACTTATTTCAGGATATTTCCTTTGCAAACAGACACTCACTTGGCAGCGCTATACCAAGTTGGTAGCACAAATTGTTTTCTATAATGTAGTCATCTATCTTATTTTTTTAGTTACCGGGTACGAATCTTTCACATTAAAAGGGTTCTATATGAGTATTTTCCGAGAGCTTTCACACATAAACTATGGATTTACAGCCAGTTTCTTGGCATTCTACGCTTTTGTACCAATCTATAATATCGTAATAAGAAATATCAGTCAAAAGCAATTCAAATTATTCATCATAGGGTTAATATTCATTATGACTATCGCTCAAACATTCTTTTTTTCGCCTACAATGAATGAACCCGTTTGGTATATGACGCTTTATTTTATTGCAGCTTACATTAGAATCTACCCAAACCGTTACACAGAAAGCTTGAATTTTTCAACCATTTTATTTATAGGTAGTGTCCTCTTAGCTATTGCAAGCGTCGTCTTTCTTGTATTCTTAGCACATTATCGCCAATCTACATTCATTGGAGAACACCACTATTTCTTAGTAAGCGATTCAAATAAACTATTAGCATTAGTGGTAGGGCTTTCCGCATTCTTAGTAGCAAAGAACACACGCCCATTCACAAGTAAATTTATAAACACTGCGGCTGCTGGTACATTCGGTGTTCTGCTTATCCATGATGCAAGCGGCACTATGCGTAAATGGCTTTGGCAGGACATTTGCCAAATTCCCAAACTACTACACAGCAATTTCGGATACTTGGTTATTGAAGCCTTACTCGTCCCTATCATTGTATTTGCAGTGTGCAGTTTCATAGATTATTGGAGACGTAAATATTTAGAACGCCCTTTTATGCAATGGATTAATCACTTTTAAGCATTAAACCTTATACTTGTTCTTCAGTGTTAGGAATGCGACAAATCACACCCTTATATGTACAATCCACATTTTTGCATTATGTGCAACAGCGTACAACCAAAAATATAAGGGTGTAATTCATCACATTCTCAACGCCTATCTGCAAATTATCCCTCACCGTCTACAATCTTGAAAAGCCACCCGAGAATATTAAAATTCTTTAAAAACCATCGCTGAATTTAACGCAAGGGAGAACGATGAAATAGAATCGTGAAACAATGGAAATAGCTTTTAAAAACCGAAAAGATAAGAGCGGTTTTGCAAAAGCATGGGTTTTGCATCGCAAAAGAGCCGCTTTTACCATACAAAAGTGGCTCTTGTGAAAGCTCAAAATGCCGTTTTGAGTTCAGGTTTCTGTTCGTTTTACTACATTTTATACCTTATACTCCACAACAAAAAGGTTTATTCGATTCACACTTATACCCATAACAGCATCTTAACCATTGATTAACAGAAAAATAAATATTGCACTCAAAAAGTGCCTTTATTTGCAACAACTTGCTTGCTGCGCAGAAAAATGCGAGTATTAGCGTATTTCATGGTTGAAGAATTAACAATTTAAAGCGGACATTTCAGACATATTAACAAAGCAAGCGGTTACTCTTTGCGATGCTTCCAAGAGCAACCAAGACGCCAAACATTGCCATACCGTACACCATTTTAATTTCTGCACACACATTGTTTACCAAACATTGCGCCGTAAAAGCCTTAATGTTTTTTGTTGGGCGTGCGGCCAAAGAACTCTCGATAGCACTTTGTGAAGTACGACGGTGAGGAGAAACCCACCTCGTAAGCTATTTCTGAAACTGATTTGTCGGTAGTCTCCAGCAAGCGGTCGGCACGTCTCATACGTGCTTCGCGTACTATGTCGTTGGGCGAAATGCCTGTTATCGACTTTATTTTCCTATACAGCTGCGCCCTGCTGATACCCATCTCGTGGCTGATAGTCTCTACATTCAATTCAGAGTTACCGAGATTGGCTTGTATTATGGTGCGGAACTTCTCTACAAACTGGCTTTCTGCACTCTGTGCAACTGGCACTGTCGGCACTTGCTGCGCATCGTTTCCAAACACAATCTTCAGAAGTTTCCGATTGGCAATCAGGTTTTTTATGCGTGCTTTCAGTACATTTCCGTTGAAAGGTTTGGTCAGATAGGCGTCGGCACCATACGCATAGCCTTCTGCACGATACTCGTCTAATGTCTTGGCAGTAAGCAAAATCACAGGAATATGGCACGTCAAACTGTCGGCTTTCAAGCGTTTGCAACATTCCAAGCCGTCCATTCCCGACATCATGACATCGCAAACAACGACATCGGGCACTTCCCTGACTGCCTTTCTAAGCCCTTCCGCTCCGTCAGACGCTTCCATCACATCGTATTCGTCGCTTAACAGCGTCGTTGCGTACGCGCGAATGTCTGCATTATCGTCGATAACAAGCACACGAGGCTTGTCTTCCTGACGGTCGGAAGTTATTTTCGACACTTTGTTTTCGGTTGAAATATCGGTTACGGCTGAACTTTCGTCCAAGAAATCGTTCATTGTGTACGACTCGTCGGCAGGTTGGAAATTGTCGCCTGCCACACGTTTGGGCAATGTTATCGTAAATTCACTACCCTCTCCCACTTCGCTTTCCACCTTTGCGGTGCCTCCTTGCAGTTCGGTAAAGGCCTTTACAATTGCCAAACCTATGCCCGTACCATCTTTGTTGCTGTTTCTTACTTGGTAAAACCTGTCGAATATGTGTCTTATATCTTCCTTTGCAATCCCCCTGCCTGTATCTTTGACGCAAATTTCTACGGTTTCATCGGTACTTTTAGCCTTTATTGTGATGTTTCCTCCCTCGTCAGTATACTTTAAGGCATTGCTCAACAAGTTATAGAAAATGCGTTCCACCTTATATATATCGGCACATAGACGAATGGGTGCAGGGATTATCAAGTCTACTTTTATCTTCCGTTTCGTTGCAATAGACTCGAACGTGCTCACCCACTCTTTTAGATAGCCCGTCAGTTCAAACTCGCTCAGCGTCAGTTTCATCTTCTTGTTCTGTATCTTTCTGAAGTCAAGGATTTCGTTTACAAGGCGCATCAGAATGGAAACATTCTTTTCTACAATCTGCAACATATTACGCTGCCGTTTCGTTAAGTTCTCGTCGTTTACGATATGCTCTATTGGGTCGGCAATTAGTGTCAATGGCGTGCGCAGTTCGTGGCTGACATTGGTAAAGAATTGCAACTTTGCGTTGGTTGCTTCCTCTTCTAACTGGCGACGAAGAATAATGGTACGATAAATGTAAACGATAAGTCCGATGAGCAACGCAATGATAACACCACCCAAAAGCATATATATTTTCTGGTGATTGTATTGTGCAAGGTAGGTGTCTACCTTATTATTCAGGTCAGAAAGTCTGCTTCGCTGCTTCATCATCTCCTCGTTTTGCAGTAGCAACACCTTGGCATTGTCTTTCGTTACCAATGCTCCTTTGAGGTAATTATCCCGATGAAATGGTTGTTTTTTCAGAATTTTCATTGCCAATTGCATCACCATATCGCCACGAGTGGGATAGATATACGATGCAAGCAATTTGCCAGCGTCCACAGCTTCTATTCCACCACCTTTGCTTGGCAGCGCATCGGTTCCTACATACTGTACGTTATATATGCCCGCTTCCGCCATAGCACGCTGTGCACCCTCTGCCATACGGTCGTTTTGTCCCCATACAATATTGCAGTCCTTGGCATCTGCAATTGCATTTTTCATGCTTCTATAGCCCGATTCCGTTGTCCATTCACCGGAAAGGGTACGTTTCAACTGAATGTTGGGGTATTTGCTTAATGCCTGAACAAAACCTTTGTGGCGGTCTATGGCAGGCGAAGACTTGTCTAATCCTTTAATTTCTATCACCTTTCCTTTGCCACGCAGCGTCTTTGCAATAAATTCGCCAATTGCTTTTCCCACCTTTACATTGTCTGCACCTATAAAGGCAGTGTACTTCTGCGAGTCGGTTTTTCGGTCAAACAGTATTATAGGTATTCCCTTATCGTAGGCCTTGTCTATCACAGGGGTTATAGAGTGCACCTGATTGGGCGATATAATGAGCAGATCTACGCCTCGTTGTATAAACTTTTCTATTTGTTCGGTTTGCAGTTTGTCGTTGTCTTTTGCCGAAGCAAACAGCAATTCGACGTCTTTATGGTCGTAAGTTCCCATCAATAGCTCATCGTTCAGCTTGCTGCGCCATATATCTTCAGAGCATTGCGACACACCAACAACATACTTTTTTGTGGTTTTATTACACCCCACAAGCAGTAGTAATCCCACAAAACACACAACTATGTAAACCTTTCTATACATCTTTACCTTGTCGTTTTTAGTAGTTCCTTTTTTCTACAGTATTCTTTCTTAAGATGATATATCTGCAAAGATACAAGATTTTGTGTATTAAGAAGAACTATAAGCAAAGAAAATACAACAGAATTTTATTGTCGGCTGCTTTTATTTTCAAACTGCCAAGACCGCAACCTCGCACTTTTTACAGTACAACACGAGCAATAATCTTTCAATTTTACATATATTTGTTGCATTAAGACAATTTTACTACTTTGTGCAACAAATTTGATATTGCCTTTTAAAAAGATATATTTACTTTGCAACAAGTTCAACACTAATAGACAACATTAAAATCTATATTGAATATGATTACCTATTTCACAACTAAACTAAGAACTGCGACTACAGTTATTGCATTAGCATGTTTCTGCACCGGAGCCATTGCTCAGGTGAAAAACGAAAAACAAAGTGAAGACAAATCGAAGGAAGAAAGCAATAGAAACGTAATGCTCAACGCCGCAAGTGCAAATGGACCACGCGAAATACAGATTGGACTCCCGATGTCTGATGTAAATGTTCTTGAGAACGGACTGCCCGTTACCTATGCAACCAATCCGCATAGCGTAAACTCTAACTGGCGTTCTGATGCGAGTCTGGGACACGTCGGACTCTTAAAAATATCGGAAACAGCCCTTACGACAGGTAATATCGGCTATGCGGTCAGTTCATTTACCAAACTTGGAGAGGAGGGATTTCATGGCACGTTCAACTACAAGACCAACCATTTTGGTTTGCAAGAGTTTTCGCTGAATGCTAATGGCGGTTTCGGAAACAATTGGTTCTATAGCACAAGTATTTATCAAGATTTCGATCCAGGTACATTTAAAATTAAATCGAGCCAACTACAAGATCGCACACAAATTTATAAAGCTTCTATAACTAAACGTTATAACCACAACCGAGGCGAATTTACGGCAATGTACCATTATTCTAATTCGCACCCAGTATATAATTATGCAACACAATCGGCTCCTTTTATATACGTTGGCGATGGCAGTGTAAAAGAATATGGAAAATTTAAACTTGGCACAACTTCGTATTTACCAACCGACGGTAATATTGTTTATCGCGATATGAATACGGGAGAACTGAAACAAACTACTATGTATGACGCCGCAGTAAACCGTTCGAGCGAATTTTCTTTAATAAATAAATACAATTGGGATAATGGATATAGCTGGAAAATAGCAGCACGATACGACCACGCACGTGGAGCTTTAGTTTATCAAAGCCCTATGTCGCTTATAAATATAAAAGACAATCCAACAGCATACAATTATGTAATGCCAACTATAACTGGAGGAACAACACCTTATACAGGCGATTACGTCCAATCGCGAATGTCAAGTTTAAATTCAGGAATCATTAACGAATTTCTTTTAACATCAGAATTACAGAAAAAGTTTACTACTTCAACCTTGCGTTTAGGTATAAACGAGTGGTATTACCACATCGATTACCGTTCAAACACATCTATGTACGACCAAAGTGTGCCGTCAGATGGGAGCTTTCCAGTCAGACTTTACGACACAAATAAGCACTCAACCTACTTCTACGATTTTAATAAGAATGCTTCAGAATTCTATCGTGGACACGAAAACAAATTAGCTTTATACATGATTCACGATTGGGACGTAACGCCTAAACTTAATCTTTACTATGGTTTCAGATTAGAAAGTCAGAAACTTAAAGGTGTTAATGCAGCTGTTAAAAATGCTACTGGTGGCTATGTTGGCAGATTTGCAGATTACTATATTGGTGCAATTGCTCCCGATGGAACAAAAATTACACCAAATCCAATAGATTACAATTGGTTTAATTATGATGTTTCGGCTGCTGCAACCTATAAAATTAATAATAACTTTGGACTTACTGGCGACTTTACTTATATTGTTCAGCATCTTCGTTTTGAATCGTTCGCTCCAGCAACATTACCAAATACAGGAAAAGTAGCGGTGCCTTTAGGAAGAGCAGGTGTATATTACAACAATTCATGGCTAACATTAACTTCGCTGTTCTCTTATATTTCAAAGACAAACAACAATTCTACACTAAATTTGCAACATGGTGGCGAAATTATGGCAACACCATTAACATACGATATAAAAACTTGGGGTTGGACAACCGACCTTATTGCACACCCATTGAAAGGATTGGACATACATTTCCTTTTCACCTATCAGGAACCGACTTACAAGAAGTATGAAACTTCCATTACGTTCTCTGATGGATACGTTGGCAAGATTAATGCAACAGGAAACATTGTTGCCGAGATACCAAAAGTACTTATCGAGTTCGACCCAAGCTATATGCTTACAAAGGATTTGAAGCTCTGGGCAAGCTTCCGATACTTCAGCAAGACTTACGCAAACATCAACGACGCCTACTATTTCAACGGTCATTGGGAAACCTTCGGCGGTGTAAACTGGCGCGTAAACGACAAGTTGGACTTAGGCTGCACTGTCGTAAACTTCCTCAACCAGACTGGTGCAAAGGGTAGTATAGCCGGTGCTGAGCTGATAACGAAGGAAGATGCAAAGAACATTTCCAACGTATTGATGACAGGCAGCTACCTCCGCCCATTCACAGTAGAGTTCTCTGCATCGCTCAAATTCTAAACTTCCAACGACTTAAACTTTAAATTATGAAACGTACCAACATGTATATAATGTGTGCTGCTATGACTTTGGCAGCCACATCAACCCAAGCCCAGACGATACAAATGTCGCAAAAGGGCGACACAACCATACTGAACATCGCCAATCCAACAAGGTATCTGCTGCTTCCGATAGAGGAAGATAAGGACGAAGCAAAAGTTCTGCTCGACACATCGAACCCTGCCGACACGTGGATGGACATACGTTTAGCACAAGACAAGGTGGACTATTACGTCCCATTCGAGTTGGGCAATGGCGCAAGAGCGACGGTTAAGATTCTTAATCTCAAGCACGATGCTCTCTGTTACAAGCCCGGAATGCTGAAACTATCGAACGAATGGAACACGGCAAACACCGACTTCTATCGTCCGTCTTACCACCACACACCTTCATACGGGTGGATGAACGACCCCAATGGCATGTTCTACATGGACGGTGTCTATCATCTTTGCTACCAATACAATCCCTACGGCTCGAAATGGGGCAACATGCACTGGGGGCATGCTACCAGTACAGACCTCATTCATTGGAAAGAAGAGAAGCCTTCAATTGCCCGAGACACCCTCGGACACATCTTCTCTGGAAGTGCCGTAATAGATAAAGACAACACGGCGGGCTACGGCAAGAATGCCATCATTGCGCTCTACACTTCCGCAAGCGACAAGAACGGGCAGATAGAGTGTATGGCTTACAGCACCGACAAGGGCTATACGTACACCAAATACGAGCATAACCCAGTCTTGACGCCGTTCGATGGGCTGAAAGACTTCCGCGACCCGAAGGTCTTCTGGTACGAGCCGGCAAGGCAATGGTACATGATTATATCAGCCGACAAGGAGATGCGCTTCTACAAATCAAGCAATCTGAAGAAGTGGGACTACGTCAGTGCATTCGGAAAAGGTTACGGAATGCAGCCCAATCAGTTCGAATGTCCCGACTTTGTACAGCTTCCTGTCGATGGCGACAAGAACAAAATGAAGTACGTCATGCTGGTAAACATCAACCCCGGTTGCTTGTTCGGCGGTTCAGCCACAGAGTATTTCGTGGGCGATTTCGACGGAAAGAACTTCAAGTGCGACACGCCTCCGAACGAATACAACTTCTTGGATTACGGCAAAGACAACTATGCCACCGTTTGTTTCTCCGGTGTTCCGGACCGCGTTCTCTCCATTGCGTGGATGAGCAACTGGCAGTATGCCAACATTACACCCATCAAGCAGTATCGCGGCGCAAACACTTTGCCGCGCGAACTGAAGCTCTACACAGGCACAGACGGCAAGCTGTATGTTTCCAACAACGTTGCTCCTGAAGTGAAGGCATTGCGCAAAAACACCCTTACACTGCCTGCCATGAACGTTAAAGCCGTTGCCGACAAGAAGAACATCATCAAGAGCAAGGAGAGCGCTTTCGAGCTTCAGATGGATGTTACACCGGGCAGACTGGCTACAACAGGCGTGGAACTCTACAACGCAAAGGGCGAGAAAGTGAAGATTTACTTCGACACAAAGGAAAGGAAACTTGTTATGGACCGCACAGAAAGCGGACTCGTCGAGTTCGGCAAGCGGTCTGTTCCCCACGACATAGAGAAGAATTATTCCGACGTACACCAAGGCGTGGGCAACACACCGTTCCGTGTTCTCAATTCCATCAACTATAAGAACGACTTCGCTCTCGGCACTTGGGCACCACTAAGCCTCTGCAAGGGCACGACCTACCACGTTGATATATTCGTGGACAAATGCTCTGTAGAAATCTTTGTCGATGGCGGACGCATTGCCATGACCAACCTTGTGTTCCCAACAGCACCTTACACATCGGTGAAGTTCTACAACAACGGAGCATCGACGAGCTTCCGCAACATAACGCTCAGTGAGCTTTCACTCTAATAAACCCAAGAAGAACGTGATTTCGATGAATACATCAGCACATGGGCATCGTGCTTCAGGCATCAGAAAACAGGCATGCACAGCATCAGCAAACAGCCGTGTTTACCGATGTTCCGAAGCGACGTTTGTCGTAACCCCGAAGCGACGTTTGTCGTAACCCCGAAGCGGCAACTGCCGTAACCCCGAAGCGACAATCGTCGTAACCCCGAAGCGACAATTGGAGCAACTCCGTTGCTATTCTGACAGCTGTTCGGAAGGGGTCTACCGCCGCACTCACGTTAACAAAAACAGACAACTAAACAATGAACAATTCAAAGACTTTAAAGCTCATTCCCATCATGTTCTGCTTCTTTGCGATGGGTTTCGTAGACCTGGTAGGCACCGCCTCCAACTACGTTAAGGCAGACTTGCATCTCTCCGACACAACGGCAAACGTGTTTCCTTCACTCGTTTTCTTCTGGTTCTTAATCTTTTCCGTACCCACAGGAATGCTGATGAACAAGATTGGACGCAAGAAAACAGTGCTGCTGAGCCTCGTCATAACCGTCTTCTCGCTGCTCTTGCCTATCTTCGGGCAATCTTACGGACTTATGCTGGTGTCGTTCTCGTTGCTCGGAATCGGCAATGCGCTGATGCAGACATCTATCAATCCGCTGGTAATGACAGTGATGCAAGGTGGCAACATGGCGGCTACCTTTACTTTCGGACAGTTCATCAAGGCGATTGCCTCGTTCCTTGCACCTTACATAGCCATGTGGGGAGCAATGGCAGACATACCTTCTTTCGGGCTCGGGTGGCGTGTTCTCTTCCCCATCTATATGGTTATAGGTGTGACGGCATCGCTCCTCCTTGCATCTACACCTATAGAAGAAGAGAAGACAGAAGGCAAGGCAAGTAGCTTTGTAGAGTGCTTCCAGCTGCTGGGCAAGCCTATCGTGCTGTTCAGCTTCTTCGGCATCATGTGCCATGTGGGCATCGACGTAGGCACCAATGCTACCGCACCGAAAATACTGATGGAACGTTTGGGCATACCACTCAACGAAGCCATCTTCTCAACTTCGCTGTATTTCATCTTCCGTACCATCGGTTGCCTTACGGGTTCGTTCTTCCTTCGCACGATGAAGATGAAACATTTCTTCATCATCTCCGTTATTCTTATGGCATTGAGCATGTGCGGACTGTACGTAGGAAGCAGCAAAGCCGTTCTCTACACAGCCATTGCACTTGTCGGCTACGGCAACAGCAACATCTTCTCAATGGTGCTGGCACGTGCCTTGGAGAGTGTGCCCGAGAAGCAGAACGAAGTGAGCGGACTCATGATAATGGGACTCTTCGGTGGTACTATCTTCCCACTGCTCATGGGTCTTGCGAGCGACAGCAAAGGGCAAGCCGGTGCTGTGCTGGTCATGGCAATAGGTGTACTTTACCTTTTCACGTATATTCCTAAAATAAAATAAACATGACAACTATGAAACAATACATCGTTGGTTTGGGCGAGGCACTCTGGGACTGCCTCCCCGAAGGTAAAAAGATTGGCGGAGCACCTGCAAACTTCGCTTTCCACGTGGGGCAATTCGGACATAATTCTCTCGCCATCAGTGCCATTGGAAACGACAAATTAGGCGAAGAGACATTGGCAGAGTTCGACAAGAAACACGTAAACTACCTGATGCCGGTGGTAGATTATCCCACCGGGACAGTACAAGTAACCCTCGACGAGGCGGGTGTTCCTACCTACGAAATAAAGGAAGGTGTGGCTTGGGACAACATTCCGTTCACCCCGGAAATTGAAAAAGTAGCGAAAAACTGCCGTGCCGTCTGCTTCGGTTCGCTTGCACAGCGCAGCAGCGTAAGCCGAAACACCATTCAGCAGTTCCTCGATGCCACGCCAAAAGACTGCTTAAAGATATTTGATATAAACCTTCGGCAGAACTTCTACAACGAAACCATTATCCGAAACTCGCTCAAACAATGCAACATACTGAAGATAAACGACGAAGAACTGGTTTCCATTGGTCGCATCTTCGGCTATCCGGGCTTGGATATGGAGAACAAATGCTGGTTGCTCATTGGCAAGTACAACCTTGACATGCTCGTGCTTACCTGCGGTGTAAACGGCTCTTACGTGTTTGCCCCCAATGTAGAGTCGTATCAAAAGACGCCAATTGTAGAAGTTGCCGACACTGTTGGAGCCGGCGACTCGTTCACAGGCACGTTTACCGCAGCCATTCTCGCAGGCAAATGTATCGCCGAAGCTCACAGCTTAGCTGTCGAAGCAAGTGCATACGTCTGTACGAAAAACGGCGCAATGCCCACTCTGCCAAAAGAACTGATAGAAAAGGTGAAATAGAAATAGCATTTTCTTATATAAGAAGAAGGTACAGTTTGTTGTCCGCATTCTGCAAAACAACAAACTGTACCTTTCTTTTTTCGACTTCGTCATAGCTCCATCGTAAGTTCGTATGTCGTGCTCCGTCCACCCGCACGGCTTTTCTGTAGAATATTTTTCTTGACAAGGTCGTTCAGATCGCGTGTGGCTGTGTCCTGCGAACAATGATTAATCTTATACCATTTAGAAGAATTTAGTTTCCCTTCAAAACCATCAAGGAGCATATTGAGAACCTTTCTCTGACGGGCGTTCAGTTCAAGTTCTTTATGTTCGTCCCAAAAACGCACCTTTCTAATGATACGTTCGGTCTTTTCGAGTGCAGCGCTTAAAGCCTTGATGAGCATTTCAAGAAACCAGACAATCCATTCTGTTATGTCTGATTTGCCACATTGTGCCTTTTCTAACTGGGTGTAGTAATCTTTTCGATGATTGAGAATTTCAGACGAAAGACTGTAATATCTTTGTGGGGTATTGTCGGCTCTTGATAGCAACATCTCTGTCATTGTGCGGCACAGACGTCCGTTTCCATCGTCGAAGGGGTGGATTGTAACAAACCAAAGATGAGCCACAGCTGCCTTTATCAGAGGATCAACCGTGAGCGTGTCGTCAGCTATCCATGCCAACAGCTGCTCCATTCTCTCTGGAACTTCACTACTTGGCGGAGCTTCGTAATGCACTTTCAACCTTCCCATTGCACCTGATACCACCTGCATCGCCTCTTTACCTTTCCTCCAGTCGCCAACGGTTATCTTATACATGCCGCTATGTCCTGCTGGAAACAGGGCAGTGTGCCAACCAAACAGTCGCTCTTTCGTAAGCAGCTCGCGGAAATGCTGAGTTGCATCGAGCATCACCTGCACGACACCTTCTATATAGTGGTCTCCTTTTGGCAGTCCATCGTACTCCAATCCTAACTGTTGTGCAACAGACGAGCGCACGCTGTCTCTATTAAGACGCTCACCTTCTATCTCTGATGAATGGACTATCTCTTCCGTCAGTGCGTCCAACATAGAATCTCCTTGTTCTTTAAAGCCAAACATAGAAAGTCTTCCGAGTAGCTTCCCACGAAGAAGACTCACCTCAGATAGAAGTGTGCTGGCTACACTATCTTGCCATGTCAGCTGGTATAAGTCTGTACTTTGCCAAATATATTGATTATTCATCTCCCACCTTTTTATTACGCAAACTTACTATTTTTTTCTCTTTGATACAAGTGTTTACGGAGAAAATAACACCTATTCTCCGCAAATTATGCGGAGAAAAACATGATTAATCTCCGCAAAAGTACAGAGAGAGCCCTACAAAACTCTCCATTTGGACACAAAAGAAGTCTTGTCGGTGTAATTGTTTTGGCTATTTTCAAGACAAAGTTACAAGTAACGAAATTCGGTGTATCTTTCTTTTTTGTCCTATCTATCGTTTCTCACCCTATCGTTTGTACACTTCGACCATTTATCGTAACTTTGTTGCCACCTTATAAGTATTAGAAACAAGGTGTAGTAATAGTTAAACCTGAAAGGAAATGCAGAACATTGCGATTATAGGAGGAGGCGCAGCAGGCTTTTTTGCTGCCATTTCGGCAAAGACCACACAGCCCGATGCCACTGTTACCGTGTTTGAAAAGGCGGGGCACGTATTGGCAAAAGTCGGGGTATCGGGGGGCGGACGCTGCAACCTTACCAACTCGTTTGCCGACATAACCGACCTGAAGCAGGCGTATCCACGTGGCGACAAACTGCTGAAACGGCTTTTCAAAAGGTTCGATTACAACGATGCCTACCAATGGTTCGAGGCACATGGCGTTCGGTTGGTAACCCAAAGCGACAACTGTGTGTTTCCTTTCTCGCAAAGTTCGCAAACCATTATAGACTGTTTGACACATACCGCACAACGTCTTGGTGTAACAATCTGTCTGAAACACACACTTACAAGTATTGCAAAACAACAGCAAGGGAAAATTGAAATACACTTTAAGGATAAAACATCTCGCACATTCGACAGGGTAATAATTACTACAGGTGGCTCGCCACGCGCTGTAAATTTACAGTATTTAGAGGCTATAGGCAATAAAATAGAAATGCCTGTGCCATCGCTTTTCACTTTTAATATTACCGAAAAAGCCTTTTGTAACCTTATGGGAACCGTGGTAGAACACGTAGTTTTGTCTATTCCATCAACTAAATTCCGCAGCAATGGTGCCTTACTTGTTACCCACTGGGGTATGAGCGGACCTGCCACGCTGAAACTTTCGTCGTATGCAGCACGCCATTTGGCAGAAAACAACTACCAATCGGCAGTGGCTGTAAACTGGGTGTACGAAACAAACACACAGCTTGTAGAGCAGAACCTCGTTGCCATAGCAACCGAAAACCCGAAAAAGCAAATGGCAAGCATTCGTCCATACGACCTCCCTACCCGCCTTTGGGAGTATCTGCTCCATCGTTCCGACATAGACAAGGAGAAGCGTTGGGGCGAATTGGGAAAGAAAGCGTTGCACAAACTCGTGGAAACACTTACTAACGACGTGCACCAAATTTCGGGCAAAGGCAGCTTCCGAGATGAGTTTGTAACGTGTGGGGGCATCAGCTTAAAAAGCATCAACCCCAATACGTTGGAAAGCAAGGTGTGCAAAGGTCTTTTCTTTGCAGGCGAAGTGCTCGACATAGATGGTATTACGGGAGGATTCAACCTGCAAGCTGCATGGACCACTGGGTATGTTGCAGGGCAAGAAGCATGTGTTTAAGAGATTTCAACGAAATGTAAACAAAACCTAAATACAATATTTTTAGCGAGACAAATGTTAATTTCCGAATTACAAGACAGATGTCTCTAAAAAACAAAAAGCTGCCCGTTTCAGACGATCTAATTTGGTTTCACATCGCAAAAGGGTGGGTTTCGGTTAGCAAAACAGGCCTTTTTACACGGTAAAAGAGCCGTTCTCGCATCGCAGAAACAGGTGTTTCTGCACGAAGAAAGTAATCTATATGTACTCTATAATGTTCTAAACACGAAATAATCAGGACTTAATTATTGCACACATCTCCCTTATTCACCTATATAATATTATCATTCAACAACTTAAGAATGCACACAAATGGCTGCATTTTTCCGAAAAAGGAATAATGTTGGCTGCAAAAACGCTCGTCATTTGCTATATCAAGAGAGTAAAAATAAACATTTAGTAAGGTTTATTAATATAATGAGAGTCATGTAAAAACCTGTGTATCGTTATTCTATTCTGTATTATACATTAGGCAAAATACATATTTGCAAACGTTTGCATGATATTAATCAAAAAACGCGCAAAAAGGTTTTGTGAGTTCATTTTATTATTATTACCTTTGAGCCATATAACTAACAACTATATGAACTTACAATTTAGCATAGAATACAAGACATATTACGGACAGGAACTTGTCCTTAATATCGTAAACGGCAAGGAGTCGGGAGCCAATTCGGTGTGCCAGTACAGAATGCACACACACGACGGCTTTCTTTGGACAGTAGAAATCAACAGAGATATAAAGCCCGGCACGGTGATAGACTATTTTTATAGTGTGCACGTTGGCGACCACGAGGAACGTCGTGGCTGGAGCGTTGCGCCCCATAGAGTGATGTTCAACTCGTCGCAGGCACTGAATTACAAGATATTCGACCACTGGCGCGAAATTCCTGACAATGCTTTCCTGTATTCTTCAGCAGTTACCGACTGCATAGTAGGAGCGAAAATAGAGAACTTGAAGTTAGAAAAATTCAGCAAATCTGTATGCTTAAAAGTGCGCGCTCCACAACTTGGTGCAGGCGACAGGCTCTGTCTGATTGGTGCCGACCCACTAATGGGCTCGTGGAAAGAGAAGAAAGCGGTGAAGATGACGCAGGTTTCTACCAACGAGTGGGCTGTCTGTTTCGATGTAAGCCGATTGGCAAGCAACAGGTTAGAGTTCAAGTTCATCATCGTAAATCCCGACAAAGAATACTCTCCAATGTGGGAGAATTGCTACAATCGTACCATAGATTTGCCCGCAATGGAAGAGGGCGACGCTATAATTTACGAGCTAAGCGAAGCCTATTTCACCTTGCCTGCAATGCGTGTAGCTGGTACGCTCGTGCCATTATTTTCTCTACGGTCTGACGATAGCTTCGGTGTGGGCGACTTTGGCGACCTGAAGAAGATGATTGATTGGGTAAGTTCAACTCAACAAAAGGTACTTCAAATCCTGCCAATCAACGATACTACCATCACACACACGTGGACAGACTCTTACCCTTACAGCTGTATCTCTATCTTTGCGCTGCACCCACAGTATGTAAACCTTAACGGTCTGCCTGCATTGAAGGACAAAACGCAACGCGAACGCTTCGAAAAGGAACGTAAAAAGCTGAATGCGCTGCCGCAAATAGACTACGAACGTGTAAACGAACTTAAAGAAGAGTATCTGAAACTTATATACAAACAGGAAGGAAAAGCCACTATCAACAGCAAAGAGTTTAAGAAATTCTTTGCTGAAAACGAGAGTTGGCTGGTTCCTTACGCACAATATAGTATGTTGCGCGATAAGTATGGTACTGCTGAATTTGCCAAATGGCCCGACCATAACCAATGGGACGAAACGGAAAGGAAGTTGCTTTCAACCAGCAGTAACAAGGCTTACAAGGACGTGGAGTTCTATTATTATGTGCAATTCATATTGAGCAGTCAGCTCAAAGCTGTACACGAATATGCCGTTGCAAAGCACGTTATCCTGAAAGGCGACATTCCTATCGGCGTAAACCGTAACGGTTGCGACGTATGGACAGAGCCACGCTACTTCAATCTGAACGGTCAGGCAGGCGCACCGCCCGATGGGTTCTCGGCAAACGGACAGAACTGGGGCTTTCCAACCTACAATTGGGACGCCATGATAGCCGATGGCTGCCAGTGGTGGATACGTCGTTTCCAGAACATGGCGAACTATTTCGATGCTTATCGCATAGACCACGTGTTGGGTTTCTTCCGCATTTGGGAAATCCCGGCAAATGCAGTGCACGGTCTTTTGGGACAGTTTGCACCTGCATTGGGCATGAGCCGCGAAGAAGTAGAGGGCTACGGACTGCACTGGCAAGAGGAATTGTTCACCGAACCGTTCATTACCGACTGGGTATTAGACCGAATTTTCCGCGAGCATGCCAACGAAGTGCGAGAGAAATACATAGAAAAGACGTGGGGCAACCGATACAAGATGCGCCCCGAATATGATACACAGCGCAAGGTGGAAGCCGCTTTTGAAGGCAAAGAGACCGACAAAGACATCTGGATTCGCGATGGTTTGTATGCTTTAATCAGCGATGTGCTCTTTGTACGCGACCACAAAGACCCGAACAAATTCCACCCACGCATCAGCGTACAGATGGATTTCATCTATGAAAGTCTGTACGATTGCGACAAGAATGCCTTCAATACGCTTTACAACGACTACTTCTATCGCCGCAACAACCAGTACTGGTATCAGGAGGCAATGAAGAAATTGCCGAAGTTAGTGAACGCTACACGCATGCTCGTGTGTGCCGAAGACTTGGGAATGGTACCCGACTGTGTGGCTTGGGTGATGGACGAGCTACGCATTTTAAGCCTCGAAATACAGTCAATGCCGAAAGATCCGAAGGTGCGATTCGGACATTTGGGTTCTAATCCCTATCGTAGCGTATGCACAATATCTACTCACGACATGCCAACACTACGCCAATGGTGGGACGAAGACTGGAACAGGGCGCAGGAATACTACAATACGATGTTGCATCAAGGCGGTCCTGCACCGCATCCGATGCCGGGCTGGTTGGCAAAAGATATTGTAGAACGACACTTAACATCGCCAAGTATGCTTTGTATCCTAAGTTTTCAGGACTGGACAAGCATTGATGAACACCTCCGACTGACTGATGCCAACGCCGAACGCATCAACATTCCTGCCAATCCGAAGCACTATTGGCGATACCGAATGCACGTCAGCATAGAACAATTAATGAAGAACGAAGACTTCAACAAGACGATAACAGAACTGATTGTCAGGTCAGGAAGATAAAAAGAACTAAGGCAATGGGACGTATTTTTACTGCGTCCCACTGCTCGTATTTATAAGGATAATAAAAAAGCAGGTATGAATAGATTCAAGGTATTGATTGTATTGCTGTTTTGTTCCGTTATGGCAATGGCACAAGGAAGCCCGAAAGACAACAGCGACAAATGGGAAACGGCAGCTTCACCCAATGGTAAAGTGGTGGTAAGGTTCGGTATTGACAACGGCAGACCTTACTACACGGTGCAGTATGGCACGAAAGATGTTATTAAAAAGTCGTTCCTTGGCTTAGAGTTGGCAAAGAGCAAACACGCCAGCAAGGGTATGGAAGAAACTAATTTGATGGACGGTTTCGAGCTAACGCAGACCATAAAGACATCGCACGACGACACTTGGAAGCCCGTTTGGGGCGAAACCGATGAGATACGCAACCACTATAACGAGATGGCAGTATCGCTATGGCAAGCGAAAAGCAACCGCAATATAAAGATTCGCTTCCGTATTTACGACGACGGGGTGGGCTTTCGCTACGAGTTTCCGCAGCAAAAGGATCTTAATTACTTTGTTATAAAAGAAGAACACACGCAGTTTGCCATGGCAGGCGACCACAAAGCGTGGTGGATTCCGGGCGATTACGACACGCAAGAGCAGGAAACACAGGAGAGCAGGCTGTCGGAAATACGCAGTCGCTTCCACGATGCCGTGAACTGGGGCAACTCTTCTGTGGCTGTTTTCTCGGAAACTGGCGTCCAGACAGCCTTGCAGATGAAGTCAAACGATGGTCTTTACATCAACATACACGAAGCAGCGTGCATCAATTATCCTACAATGCACTTGAATTTGGACGATAAAAACATGGTCTTTGAGAGCTGGCTGACACCCGATGCCACTGGTTTGAAAGGATATATGCAGACTCCTTGCAACACGCCTTGGCGCACAATACTCGTCAGCGACGATGCCCGCGACATGCTTTCGAGCCATTTAATCCTGAATTTGAACGAGCCTTGCAAGATAAAGGACACCAGCTGGATTCACCCAACCAAGTATGTTGGCGTGTGGTGGGAGATGATTGTGGGCAAGAGCAGCTGGAATTACACAGACGAATTCCCCTCTGTCCAGCTTGGAATAACCGACTACAACAAGGCTAAACCAAACGGAAAGCACGGCGCAACAACTGCAAACGTGAAGAAATACATCGACTTTGCAGCCGAAAATGGCATCGACCAAGTGCTCGTTGAAGGTTGGAACATAGGTTGGGAAGACTGGTTCGGACATTCAAAGGACTACGTTTTCGACTTCGTAACGCCTTACCCAGACTTCGATATAGACTATCTGAACAAGTATGCGCACGAAAAAGGGGTTAAGTTAATGATGCATCACGAGACTTCTTCCAGCACTCAGAACTACGAAAGGCACCTAGAAGCTGCCTTTAACCTCATGAACAAGTATGGCTACGATGCTGTAAAGACTGGTTACGTGGGCGATATTATTCCGCGAGGCGACCATCATTTCTCGCAATCAACGAACAATCACTACATGCATGTGGTGGAAGAAGCTGCCAAACACCACATTATGGTGAATGCACACGAGGCAGTTCGTCCGACAGGACTGTGCCGTACATATCCTAACATGGTAGGTAACGAAAGTGCACGCGGCACAGAATACGAGGCATTTGGCGGCAGTCGCCCCGACCACACGGTTATTTTGCCCTTCACACGCCTGCAAGGAGGACCGATGGACTATACTCCCGGCATTCTTGAAACGCAGCTAAAGACATGGAGCAACAACCAAAACTACGTGCATACTACACTCGTTGGACAGCTCGCACTGTACTTAACGATGTACAGCCCGCTACAAATGGTAGCCGACTTGCCCGAAAACTACAAGAAATACAACGATGCTTTCCAATTCATAAAAGACGTTCCGTGCGACTGGAGCAGGAGCATTTACTTGGAAGCAGAGCCTGCTGACTACATCACCGTTGCCCGTCAGGACAAGAATTCAAACGATTGGTACATCGGAGGAAAGTGCGACGAGAACGGACACAAGAGTGTTTTGAAACTCGATTTCCTCGATAAGGATTACATATATGACTGTACTATCTATGCAGATGCAAAGAATGCGGACTACAAGAACAATCCGAAAGCATACAAAATCACCCATAAGAAGGTGAAGAAAGGCGATGTATTGAAGCTGACAATGGCACCCGGCGGTGGCTTTGCCATCTCTTTGAAGGCACGTTGGAATGGCGAAGAGCATGCCGAACAATTAACAAAGGTGAGCCAGACTGATTTTTAGAAGGAACGATATTGGGAACTTAACAAAGCAAAAGTATAACTAACATGAAACTAAAATACGGCATTATCACGCTAATGGCAACTTTTCTGTTCACGCTGACAGCACAAGCGCAAAACGTTTTCAACGAAGTTAGCTACTCACTGAGGCAGACTACGTTCAAACTGAATGCTCCAAAGAAGCCCACACTGCGCATATACGAAGCCGGAAGGGGCGGCAATGCAATAAAAAAGATAAAGATGAAGCAAACAGCAGAGAATGTTTGGGAAGCTACTGTCAGCGGTGATTTGAAGGGAAAGTTCTACACTTTCGACATCGGACGAGGCGAAACGCCGGGCGTTTTTGCCAAGGCTGTTGGCATAAACGGGCATCGTGGTGCAATCATTGATATGCAAACGACCAATCCAAGTGGCTGGAACAGCGACCATCGCTTGGCTTTGAAGAGCCCAGCCGACCTGATTATCTACGAAATGCACCACCGAGACTTCTCAATAGACCCTTCTTCAGGACTCGTAAACAAGGGTAAATTCTTGGCATTGACCGAGCAAAAGGCGATTAGACATCTGGAAGAATTAGGTATAAACGCCGTTCACATTCTGCCATCGTTCGACTTTGCTTCAATAGACGAAGCCAACACGACTACCCCACAGTACAATTGGGGCTACGATCCACAAAACTATAACGTGCCGGAAGGCAGTTATTCGTTCGATGCAGAGCAGCCTACCCGCCGCATTCTTGAGTTCAAACAAATGGTACAAGCCTTGCACAAAGCAGGCATTCGCGTTATTCTCGATGTGGTTTACAACCATACTTTCGACATCAAAGGAGGCAATTTCGACCGCACTTTCCCTATGGCTTACTACCGTTACACTGCCGACGGAAAGCCAAGCAACGGCTCCGGCTGTGGCAACGAGACCGCTTCTGAAAAGCCTCTGATGCGCCAGTTCATGCTCGAAAGTATGAAATACTGGGCTGACGAATACCATATCGACGGTTTCCGGGTAGACCTTATGGGCATACACGATATAGAAACGATGAATCTTATCCGCAAGGAACTATCGTCAATCGACCCCAATATCTTCATCTACGGCGAGGGTTGGACTGCCGGAACCTGCGCCTACCCCACCGAAAAACTTGCCCTCAAAGCCCACATAAAGCAGATGCCGGGCATCGCAGCGTTCTCTGACGAGATACGCGATGCCCTCCGCGGTCCGTTCTCCGACGACAAGCAAGCGTCTTTTCTCGGCGGTATTGCAGGATTCGAGGAAAGCATTAAAGCCGGCATTGCAGGTATGATAGCCCACCCACAGGTAGATTATACAAAGGTGAACTATACCAAAGAGCCGTGGGCGAACGAGCCAACGCAGATGATTGCGTATGTCAGCTGCCACGACGATATGTGTCTGGTTGACCGATTGAAGGCTTCTATCCCTGAAGCTGCTTACGATATGGAAGAGGTCATACGCTTAGATCAACTCGCACAGACAGTTGTCTTCACCTCGCAAGGTATTCCTTTCATGCTCTCCGGCGAAGAAATGCTGCGCGATAAGAAAGGTGTGCACAACTCATTCAACTCGCCTGACGAGATAAACCACCTTGACTGGAACAACCTGAAGAAGTATCCGCAAGTCTTTGCTTACTACAAAGGGCTCATTCAGATGCGCAAATCACACCCGGCATTCCGTCTTGGCAGTGCCGAGTTAGTGCGCAAACATCTCGAATTCCTGCCAACACAGCAAGATTGCCTCGTAGCTTTCCGACTGAAAAACCATGCGGGTGGCGACAAATGGAACAACATTTACGTGGTACTGAACGGCAATGCAGACCTTCAAAGCGTCAATATTCCGAAAGGGAAATATACCATCGTAGCCAATAATGGTGTCATCAACGAAGCAGGAATTGGCGAAATGGAAGGCGGAGAGGTTATGATTGATGCACAGACCGCACTTATCTTACACGATTAAACAATAGATATGAAACGATTAACTCTGTTGCTCTCGCTCTGTCTTCTGACGGTCAGTGTCAGTGCAAAGATAGAAATAAAGAAGCTCGAACCCACAAATTGGTTTGTAGGAATGAAAGATGCGTCGTTGCAATTAATGGCTTATGGCGACAATATACGCAATGCCGAAGTAACGGTAGACTATCCCAATGCACGCATCGACTCGCTCGTCCAACTCGATTCGCCCAACTATCTGCTCATCTATCTTAACCTGAAAGATGCGCAAGCAGGCACAATGAATATAAACTTCAGGCTCGGAAAGCAAAAGACAACGGTGAAATATGCCTTGCTCGAACGCACTATGAGCGGCGAAGAACGCAAGGGTTTCGACAATTCAGACGTGCTTTATATGCTTATGCCCGACCGCTTTGCCAACGGCAATCCCAAGAACGACATTGTAAAAGGTATGCAAGACCAGCTCTGCAACCGCAACGAACCAAGCCTGAGACACGGCGGCGACATTGCCGGCATTATGCAACACCTCGACTATTTCACTGATTTGGGCGTTACTGCCCTTTGGTTCACGCCCGTCTTAGAGAACGACCGCCCTGCCGACGGTGGCAAATTCAGCACCTACCACGGCTATGCTACAACCGATTACTACCGCGTAGACCCGCGTTTTGGTACAAATGGCGACTACAAAGCACTGACAGATGCATGCCACAAACGCGGTTTGAAAGTGGTAATGGATATGATTTTCAACCATTGTGGCGACTATCACCTGTGGAACAGGGACGTTCCGGCAAAGGATTGGTTCAACAATCCTAACTATGGGCTGCAGACTTCGTACAAGCTGACACCCGTACTCGACCCCTATGCCAGTAAGGTAGATATGGCAGAAACGGTAGACGGCTGGTTCGTAAGTTCGATGCCCGACCTCAATCATCGCAATCCGCACGTGATGCAGTACCTCGTTCAAAACTCAATATGGTGGATAGAAACAGTCGGAATAGACGGCATTCGAATGGACACCTACCCCTATGCCGACCGAAAAGCAATGGCAACGTGGATGAAACGCATTGATATGGAATATCCAAACTTCAATACTGTGGGCGAAACGTGGGTAACAGAGCCTGCCTATACGGCAGCATGGCAGAAGGACAGTAAACTCTCGGAAGAGAACAGCTACCTGAAGACCGTTATGGACTTTGCTTTCTTCGACCGACTTTCTATGGCGAAGAACGAGGAAACCGACGATTGGTGGAAGGGATTTAACCGCATCTACAATTCGCTGTGCTACGATTACCTCTATGAAAACCCCTCAAGCGTAATGGCTTTCATAGAAAACCACGACACCGACCGCTTTCTTGGCAATGGCAAAGACACCTTGGCACTGAAGCAAGCCTATGCCCTATTGCTCACATTGAACCGCATTCCACAACTTTATTATGGTACTGAAATCCTGATGAACGGCACGAAAGAAGTTGCCGACGGCAATGTCCGCAAAGACTTCCCAGGTGGTTTCGCAGGCGATACAGCCAATAAATTCACACGAGAGGGGCGTACTGCAGCAGAAAATGCCATGTTCGACTGGACAGCTCGCCTGCTTCACTGGCGCAAAGGTAACGATGTTATTGCCCACGGCAAACAAACCCAGTTCATTCCGTGGCACGGAGTCTATGTCGTAGCACGCCAATACAACGGCAAAAACGTAATGACCGTTATCAATGGTCGCAACGCAGCAGGCAAGTTAGAAGTAAAACGCTACGCAGAAATCATTGGCAACCATGCTACTGCGCGCGACATTACTACTGGCAGAACCATTCCGCTCACAGCCGATGTGCCACTAAGTGCACGCCAAGCAATGGTATTGGAATTTTAAGAAACAACTTTTCGCTCGATTGTTGCTGTTTGGTCAGAACTCGATATAACAAAAACATCTGCGGGATTGCCTGTTTAAGGACAATCCCGCAGATGCTTTTTTAAGGCAAGTTCGCCTGATGAAACAGCAGCAAATCTGCACGCGACACAGAGGTTAATCCCACGAATGCAGCTACCGCATGCAAATAGTGCGATGGCAGGATTTCGTTTTGGTATTGTAAAAATAATTCTGTTAAAAAGCGATAACTGCGTTTTGGTATTGCAATAACAGCTGTTTTGCGATGCAAAAGAGCCTGTCTTGCCGTGTAAAACCCATGCTTTTGGAACGCAAAACAATAGGTATTATAAAGTACTGACAGTAAAAGAGTTATACAATATCTGCGTTTATGAAAACTTTTTACCCTTTTCCCAATTACACGAAAGATACATTGTCGTAGTTTCAGCCTCGGCAAACAGAAGGGAATTGTACACAAAAAGCAGGGGCAGCCCCACATAAAGGAGCTGCCCCTAATTGTATTTTTCAATTTGCTGTATATGCTATCGCTAATTACTTACCGATGTACTTTACAGACTTTGTTGTGCCGTCAGCAAACTTAATGTTCTTGATAGCTACGCCCTTGCCAGCCTTAGAAAGTTTGCGACCAGAGAGGTCGAAGTATGTTTCGCCTACAATCTGCTTGTTTGCATCTGTTGCAACAGTCTCGATACCATTAGGTTCGGTAGAGAATACTGTTTCAACATCGCCACAGAAGAATTCATTGTTATCACTCCAATAGCCGCCTAATATTCGCAATTGGAAATCGTCTTGAGACTCTCCTTTCATAATTGTGCCGTTAAGTACAGCTGTATTGCCGTCAATGGTGAACGTAATATCATCTTTTGATACTTCAAACTTACCGTCTTTATAGTCCATGTAACCTACTTGAATGCCATATTCACCATCCTCGAACTTGCCATACAGAAGGTATTGCCCTGCTGGAACAGTGATTACATTTCCTACTTTAGTACCTTTCACCCAGCCACCAGCTTGGTCGTCCTTTATAAATGATGCATAAGAAAGCACATATTTCAGATAAACAGTCTTGCCATCAGCATCAGCAACAACTGTCAAATCGCCAGCACCCTGACCATTTTCCGCTAACTTTGCAAGGTCAGCAATGGATATCTTCTGGTCTCTAATAAAAAACATTTTGCCACTGACACGCTTGTAAACAGTTTCAGTACCAGCTGGCTTTTCGGTAATAACGGTAGGCTTATTTTGTGCTTGTGCACTGACACCAAAGAATGCTACGAGAGCAAAGAGTAATAATTTTTTCATAATCTAAAATGTTTAAGTAATACAATATTCTTATGGGATTGTCCCACTTGATAATCTGTTGCTCGCTGTCAGAAAAGAATAGGCTTACACGAAGTCTGCATATTTACTTTTTTCTACATCTTCAAATTTAAATAATATTTTCCATAAAAGCAAACTTCCATACTATTATTTGTATTATTTAACACATAGATTCTATTTCGTTCAAACAGCACAGAATAAAAAAGAGGGTAACTTCGTATGAGAAGTTACCCTCTTATCTTGTTTATTTAAACTTTATTTCAGCTTGATAAAAATTACTTGTTATCAACAACTTTTACTGATTTTGTTGTGCCGTCAGCGAACTTAACGTTCTTGATAGCTACGCCCTTGCCAGCCTTAGAAAGCTTGCGACCAGAGAGGTCGAAGTATGTTTCGCCTACAATCTGCTTGTTTGCACCTGTTGCAACGGTCTCGATACCATTAGGATCAGTAGTAAATACTGTCTCAACGTCGCCACAGAAGAGAGCCTTGTCGTCGCTCCAATAGCCAGCCAACATCTTTATTTTCATATCGTCTGCCGTCTGACCTTCCAGAACAGTCTCACCAAGCTTAAGTGAAACACCATCGATATAGAACTTAATAGGGTCGTCTATAGGTACTAACTTCTGGTCTTTAAGCTCCATATAACCTACTTGGACACCTGCTGAAGATCCATCATCGAAAGTGTTATAGAAAACGAACTGACCTGCAGGAATAGTAATAACGTTGCCTTCCTTTGTACCTTTTATCCAAGCGAATGGATCACCATCAAGATAAGTACCGAAAGAAAGTGCGTTCTTCAGATAAACAGTCTTGCCATCAGCAGCTGTAACCATAGTCAAATCGCCTGCTGGCTGACCGTTTTCAGCCAATTTTTCAAGTGAAAAGAGAGATAACTTCTGCTTACCGTCCTCACCTTTTTGGTAAGCAAACATCTTACCGCTAACACGTTTGTAGGTTGTTACAGTACCAGCCGGCTGATCTTTAATCATGTCAGGAGTGTCTTGTGCTTGTGCACTAACGCCAAAAATTGCTACGAGAGCAAGAAGTAATAGTTTCTTCATAATTTAAATGTTTAAGTAATACAATATTTTTATATGGATTTTTTCATCATTAATAAACTTGCAAAAGCCATTTGGCTTACACAAAGCATTATATTTGCGTTTCTTCCTCTGCAAAAATAGGAAATGTTTTATAGGGTAACAAATTTTCATACCTATATTTTAAATTATTTAACACATTATCTTTACTATCTACTGAAATCTCTCTTTATAAGCCAATGATACATTATGTAATAGTATAACCTTAGTGCATTGAAGATGAATTAAAACTGTTGCGATTGCATTCTTTACACAAAGGCAAATTACTTGCACCGTAGAAGATGACTATTTTACACGCAGATTATTGGTAAAACTATGTGCCTCGCTTCATCAAAGTTTTGTTCTGCCTTGATGGCTTTAATGTATTTTCAATACGATAAAGGAGGAATTATTCAAAATTTAATAGTATCTTTGCAAGTTGTATAGACAGAAAGCAAAAGTAAAATAAAAGATGTCGTGTATATTAAACATAGAAACCAGCACCAACGTGTGCTCCGTGGCATTGAGCGAAGACGGTGCTTGCATCTTCACACAGGAAGACCATGGCGGTCCTAACCACGGTGAGCAGTTGGGAAAGTTTGTCGATGAAGCCCTGTCGTTTGCCGACAGCCACGCCATTCCCGTTGATGCTGTTGCGGTCAGCAGTGGTCCAGGCTCTTACACGGGGCTTCGCATAGGCACATCGATGGCAAAGGGCATCTGCTACGGTGCCGACATCAAGCTGATTGCAGTGCCTACGCTCGAACTGCTTTGCGTGCCTGTGCTGCTGCACCACGACGAGATTGAGGACAACGCATTGCTTGTTCCGATGATTGATGCACGCCGTATGGAGGTGTATGCGCAGGTGTTCGACCGTGCCTTGCACGAAATTCGCCCTATCCAAGCCGATGTTGTGGACGAGAACACCTACAAGGAATATCTCGACAAAGGTTCTGTCTACTTCTTTGGCAACGGTGCTGAAAAGTGTATGGAAACTATCAATCACCCCAATGCACACCTGATAAAAGGCATCGAACCGTTGGCAAAGAACATGCTGCCGCTGGCTGAAAAGCGCATTGCATTGGAACAATACGAAGATGTGGCGTACTTTGTGCCGATGTATCTAAAGGACTTCGTGGCAAAGCAGGCCAAGCCCCTGCTGTAAGACAAGGCAGAACACAAACAAAAGAAACGAAACAGAATAAAAAGAATAGTTGAATGAAGATAGACGGATTGGACTACAACACTCAGCGCGAAAAGCTATTGTTGCCTGAATACGGGCGTGAAATACAGAACATGGTGAGCTATTGCGTGGAACTGCCAACAAAGGAAGAACGACAGCAATGTGCCGAAACCATTGTTTCGATTATGGACAGAATGAACCCACAAGGCAGGGAAAGTGCCGACCACGAACAGAAACTGTGGGACCATTTAGCCATTATGGCAGACTTCAAGTTGGATATTGACTATCCGTACGATGTTTCGCAGGCATTGAAAATAGCAACGAAGCCAGAGCCTATGGGCTATCCGATGTCGAAAATACCTGTACGCCACTATGGAAAAATGATGTTCGAACTGTTCGAACAGCTAAAGACAATGGAGGAAGGCAACGAGAAGGAAGAGCTTGTTAGATTGGTTGCCAACCAGATGAAACGCTGTCTGATACAATGGGGGCACGGTTCTTCCGACGACGAGAAAGTGGCTTCCGACCTCGCACGCTTCACCGACGGAGCGGTGCAGTTGGACTTGGACGTCTTCAAATTCGACAAGATAAATCTAAAAGAGTTGCAACCTGTACGCAACAATAAAAAGAGAAGATAAGCCTATGGAGTGTTTTCTCATTGAAGGCGGACACCGTCTGTCGGGTACCATCGTGCCTCAAGGAGCTAAGAACGAGGCTTTACAAGTGATTAGCGCAACATTGCTGACCACCGAAGAAGTTGTTATCGACAACATTCCAAATATCTTGGACGTAAACAACCTTATAAAACTGCTCACAGACATTGGCGTAAAGGTTACGAAACTGGGCGAAAACAAGTATTCTTTTTGCGCCGATGAGGTGAATTTAGACTATTTGGAGAGTGTAGAATTTGTTGAGAAATGCTCGTCTTTGCGCGGTAGCGTGCTGCTTTACGGACCTTTATTAGGCAGATTTGGCAAGGCAACGATAGCCAAACCGGGGGGCGATAAGATTGGGCGTCGCCGTTTGGACACCCACTTCCTTGGTTTTAAAAACCTTGGAGCACACTTTGAACACAGAGAAGAACGCAACGTGTACGAACTGAAAGCCGAAAAGCTTGTCGGAACCTATATGCTTTTAGACGAAGCATCGGTTACGGGCACAGCCAATATCGTTATGGCAGCTGTCTTGGCAGAGGGTATTACCACGATATACAATGCTGCTTGCGAGCCTTACTTGCAACAACTGTGCAGCATGCTCAACGCCATGGGCGCGAAAATCAGCGGCATTGGCAGCAATCTGCTTACCATTGAGGGTGTGAAAACGCTGGAAGGAACACAACACCGCATACTTCCCGACATGATAGAAGTAGGTTCGTTTATCGGTATGGCAGCCATGATAGGCGACGGTATCAGAATAAAAGATGTGTCGATAAAGAATCTTGGCATCATTCCCGACACGTTCCGGCGACTTGGCGTGCAGATTGAAGAGGAGGGCGACGACCTTTTTATTCCACGACAAGAACACTATGAGATTGATTCATTTATTGATGGAACCATTATGACCATTGCCGATGCACCGTGGCCGGGCGTAACACCCGACCTTATTTCGGTGTTGCTCGTAGTCGCAACACAAGCACAGGGCAGCGTGCTCTTCCATCAGAAGATGTTCGAAAGCCGCTTGTTCTTTGTCGATAAGCTCATCGACATGGGCGCACAAATCATTCTTTGCGACCCACATCGTGCAGTAGTGGTAGGAAACAACAACTGTCATGCGTTGAGAGGAGGCAGAATGTCGAGCCCCGATATTCGTGCGGGTATCGCCCTGCTCATCGCTGCCATGTCGGCACAAGGCATCAGTCGCATCGACAATATATCACAAATAGACCGTGGCTACGAAAATATTGAGGAACGGCTCAATGCACTCGGTGCGAAGATACAGCGTGTAGACATTTGCTAAAGAAGCCTGCAGATGATAAAACGAGAGGAAGTATATAAGATAGGTGTGCTTGGAAAGCCACACGGAGTAAAGGGAGAGATACTGTTTCGCTTCACTGATGACGTGTTCGACCAATGCGATGCCGACTATTTAGTGCTCAATATGGAGGGCATTTTAGTGCCTTTCTTTATGGAAGAGTACAGATTTCGCTCTGACGAAGTGGCACTGATGAAGTTTTGCGACATTGATACCGAAGAGCGTGCACGCGAACTTACAGGTACGGAAGTGTACTTCCCACGTGCCATTGCCGAAGAAGGCAAAGACGAATTGTCGTGGGCACAAATCATTGGATTTAAGTTATTAAACAGCAAAACAGGCAAGATGGTGGGCGAAATCGTGTCAGTAGATGATTCAACCATCAACCTGCTGTTTGAAATAAAGACCGAAACAGGTGGCGAACGCCTTATACCTGCCAACGAAAACCTTATAAAAGGAATAGACAAGGCACAGCGAACGATAGAAGTAGAAATACCTGACGGACTTTTAGAGCTTTAGTTTAGAAAAATGAAACAACAAATATGTATTCTTGGTTCAACGGGAAGCATCGGCACACAAGCCCTTGATGTGATAGAGCAACACGCCGATTTATACGAGGTTTATGCCTTGACAGCCAACAATCAATGGCAGAAACTGGCTGCACAGGCACGTAAATTCCAGCCTGCAGCAGTGGTAATCGCAAACGAAAGCCACTATGAGGCATTGCAAAAGGAGCTTTCCGACCAACCCGACATAAAGGTTTATGCTGGCAAAGAGGCGTTAAAGCAGATTGTTGAGGCCGAACCTATCAATATGGTGCTTACTGCTATGGTGGGATTTTCAGGTCTTGAGCCTACCATACACGCCATTAAGGCACGCAAAAGAATTTGTTTGGCAAACAAAGAAACGCTTGTCGTGGCAGGAGAATTGATTTGCAAGTTGGCAACCGAATACCATATGCCAATCCTTCCCGTAGATAGTGAACACAGCGCAATATTCCAAAGCTTGGTGGGAGAGGACAACAATGAGATAGAAAAGATATTGCTGACCTGCTCGGGAGGCCCTTTCCGCCTTCTCAATGCCGACAAACTGAAGACCGTTACGGCTGCCGATGCACTGAAACACCCTACTTGGGACATGGGCGCAAAGATTACAATAGACTCCGCTTCACTGATGAACAAAGGCTTTGAGGTAATAGAAGCCAAGTGGTTGTTTGGTGTTCCTGCCGACAAAATACAGGTTTTGGTGCACCCACAGTCCATCATTCACAGTGCAGTACAGTTTGTCGATGGCAGCGTAAAGGCTCAATTGGGAGTTCCCGATATGCGTTTGCCTATACAATATGCCTTCTCTTTCCCCGACAGACTTACGTTGAAAGGCGACCGTTTGGACTTGTTCAGCCAGCCGTTGGAGTTCTTTGAGCCTGATATGGAGAAGTTCCGCTGTCTCGCCATGGCGTATGAAGCCATCGAAAAAGGCGGTAACATGCCTTGTATCCTTAATGCAGCCAACGAAATAGTGAACGAGGGGTTCCGCAAAGGGCAATGCTCGTTCCTTAAAATGGGCGAAATCATCGACGAAACGATGCAGAAAGTGGCATTCGATGTGACGCCTTCGCTCGACGTTTATTTGCAAACCGATGCCGAAGCACGCAGAATAGCAAGTGAACTAATGGGCTATTAAGAGAATAAAAAGAAAGAAAATAGAAATAAAAAAACAGATTATAAAGTAACGAATGGAATCATTTCTTATCCGATTGCTTCAATTTATAATGGCAATCTCGCTGCTTGTTCTTCTCCACGAAGGCGGGCACATGTTCTTCGCAAAGCTATTTGGCGTTCGCGTAGAGAAGTTTTTTGTATTCTTCGATATGGCTATCGGCAAATGGAACGGTATGCTGTTCAAGTGGAAACCCAAGAATGACGATACGACATACGGCATGGGGTGGCTCCCACTCGGCGGTTACTGCAAGATTTCAGGTATGATTGACGAGAGTTTCGATACGAAACAAATGGAGAAAGCGCCACAACCGTGGGAGTTTAGAGTGAAACCGGCATGGCAACGCTTGCTCATCATGATTGGCGGTGTACTTGTAAACTTCCTCTTGGCATTGTTTATCTACTCCATGATAATGTTTACATGGGGCGAAACCTACTTCAAGGTGTCGGACATGAGTATGGGTATGCAGTTCAATGAGCAGGCAAAAGCACTCGGTTTCAAGGATAAGGACGTTATGTTGGGCACCGACAAGGGGGCTTTCCGCGAATTTGCCAACGTAAATGGCGACTTCTTCCGCCAGATTGCACAATCCAAATACGTGGAAGTGCTGCGCAATGGCAAGAAAACACGTATCGAAATGCCAGGCGATTTGGACATGCTTTCCATGTTTAAAGAGCGTCCTCTCTTTGCCGAACCTTACATTCCAGCGCGCATTGACAGCGTTGCAGCCAACACCCCTGCAATGAAAGCAGGCATAAAGGCAGGCGATTTGCTGAAGTCCATCAATGGAAAAGCCGTTAATACCTGGTCTGATTTCCATTACCAAATAGGAGTCTTGCACGATGTTGCAGCTGTTAAGAACACTCACAAAGACTCTTTGGCGCTTCGAAACGTAGTGCTTACCGTGCAACGGAGTGGTTCCAACAAGCTCGACACTATAAAAATACAACTCAATCCAGAGTTTAAAATGGGCGCAATAGAAAGTTCCGTGCTCTCATACTACAAGCCCACGCAAGAGAAATATTCGTTCTTCGCAAGTTTCCCAGCAGGTGTGAAGTATGGTGTGAACATTCTTCGCGGCTACGTAGGCAACTTCAAGTACCTTGCTTCTGCCGATGGAGCAAAGAGTTTGGGAGGCTTTGGCGCAATCGGAAAGATGTTCCCACCTTATTGGGACTGGTATATGTTTTGGAATATGACTGCTTTCCTGAGCATCATTCTTGCCTTTATGAACATTCTGCCTATCCCCGCACTCGATGGCGGACACGTTATGTTCCTGCTATACGAAATGATTACACGTCGCAAACCATCTGAAAAGTTTATGATTCGTGCCGAATATGTGGGCATCACCATACTTATTCTGCTGATGGTTGTAGCCAACCTGAACGACGTTTTACGGTGGTTGGGCGTAATGTAGCATTGGAATGACAAAGCAATTCAACACCGGCGAAACCCAAGAAACCCTCCGTCAGGACTACAACCCTGACGGTTCGGTACTGCGACGGGCACAGATGCGTATGCTCGATATGGCTATCTACTTGCAGGAAACAGCCAAGAAGATAGGCATTCCGCTGAGGTTAGACGGTGGAAATGTACTCGGAGCGTTGCGCCACGGAGGTTTTATTCCGTGGGACGACGATATAGATATGGTGGTAAGCCAGAAGGATTTCAAACGCCTATGCGACTATCTCAAGGTGCACCCCCACCCCCATTACGTGTTGCAAGACAACTCTACCGACCGTGGATTCTATAAAGAGTGGGCTTGTCTGCGCGATTTAAGAACCGAAAACCGCAGCCACGAAACCTCCGAAAGCGAGAACCGACGTATCCACGAAGCACAGAAATATCGAGGATTGCATGTCGATATATTCCCCTACGAGGGCAATATGATACCTTGGCTGCAACGTTTTGCAGCGAAACTATCGGTGAATGTGAATCTTAAAATGGCAGGGCGATACCCCCGAATGGCGCAAACGTGCTACAATGTGTTGCACTATGGCGTCTTCCCCGTGTTCCGTTTCATTGGTAAAATCTTCGGCAATCCAGACTTGTATATGCACTCTTACGGTGCGTGGTTCTACGAACAAAACCCCAAGCGCATTATGGTGCCCCACAAAGACATCGTTTTCGAGGGCTACACGTTTGAAGGACCAGCCGACGCGGAGGAACTTTGCCGTATCGCTTACGGCGAGTTTATGAATCTTCCGCCACGCGACAAGCGCGACAGACACAAGGTTGATGTAGTGTTTTTCGACGAGTAGAAAGCACGATAAAGACAGAAACAAAACTAAAAACAGCATAAAAATGAACATAGCCGTTATCTTTGCAGGTGGTTCGGGACTACGTATGCACACCAAGTCGCGCCCCAAACAGTTTCTCGACCTAAACGGAAAGCCCATTATCATCTACACGCTCGAACTCTTCGACAATCACCCACAGATTGACGCCATTGTCGTTTCGTGCATCAAAGAGTGGATTCCGTTCCTTGAAAAGATGCTCCGCAAGTTTGAAATAAACAAGGTTGTGAAGATTGTTTCGGGTGGAGCAACAGGGCAAGACTCCATTTACAACGGTCTGTGTGCAGCCAAAACGTATGCAAAAGACGAGGCTGCGACGGTGCTTATTCACGACGGCGTGCGCCCATTGATAACCGAAGAAACCATAACGGACAATATAAATAAGGTGGCGGAATGCGGTTCTTGCATTACCTGTGCGCCTGCTACCGAAACGTTTATCGTAAAACAAGAAGACGGAAGCTTGGAAATTCCGACACGTGCCAACTCTCTGATAGCACGCGCACCGCAAAGTTTTCACCTCTTCGACATTCTTTCAGCCCACCGCCGTGCGATAAGCGAAGACCGACACAACTTCATCGACTCGTGTACGATGATGAGCCACTACGGCTACAAGTTAGGAACGATTATCGGTCCAATGGAAAACATAAAGATAACCACCCCCACCGACTTCTTCGTATTCCGTGCAATGGTAAAGGTTCACGAAGACCAACAAATCTTTGGCTTATAGAAATGAATGCTATTCTCGAACAAGACGTAGAGCAATTCGCCCTTCGCTTCGCCTTAAAAGACGAACTGCGCGGAAAGACGGTTGCCGTAACAGGGGCGACAGGACTGCTCGGAGCGTGTATGGTGCGCTGTCTGTTGGCATTAAATCGCCAGCAGGGTCTTGGTCTGCGTGTATTGGCGGTAGTCAGAAACACTGCAAAAGCCGAAGCAATGTTTGGCAAACAAGATGTAGCATTAGGGTTTTATGCTTACGACTTTTCGGCAAACGAGGTCTTCAATCCTACCGAAAAGATAGATTTCATCGTACATTTTGCCAGTCCTACGGCTTCAAAATACTTTGTGGAAAATCCTGTTGAAACGATGGTTACGGTGTTTAACGGCACGAAAAACCTACTCGACTACGCACGCACGAACCACACCCAATCGGTATTGTTGGCATCGTCGTTGGAAGTTTACGGCACCATTACCGACGACAGCACGCCGCTTACCGAAGAAGCACAGGGCTATCTCGACCCAATGGCGGTGCGCAGCAGCTACCCAATGGCAAAGCGGGCTGCCGAAACGCTCTGCCACGACTACGCAAAGGAATACGGAACGCACGCTAAAGTGGCACGCTTGGCACAGACTTTCGGTGCAGGAGTGGCACAAGACGACACCCGTGTGTTTGCGCAATTTGCCCGCAGCGTCATCAAGGGCGAGGATATTGTGATGCACACAAAGGGCGAACTCTGCCGAAGCTATTGCTACACGACTGACGCCATCGCCGCTATGCTCTACATACTTCTGCGTGGCAAAGACGGCGAAGCCTACAACGTGGCAAACGAAACCACTTATATCTCCATAAAGGATATGGCAACCTTCCTTGCCGAAACGTTCAATCCACGTGTGAAGGTTGTAGTAGAACTAAAAGATAATATGGGCTATTCGCCTACAACAAAGCTGCGTTTGTCTACCGATAAGGTGCGACAGTTGGGCTGGACGCCCCAATACGGCTTACAGGAAATGTTCCACCGCCTTATTGAATCTTTGAAGCAATAGTTTATGGCAGCCAATATTCTCCACCGAATCAGCCAGTCGCTCTTTCACGTCTACGAACGGAAAGACCTTCGCCAATGGGACGTTGCACCGCAAAAGCACCTCCCCATTTATGGCATTTACCACATTATGTTGGACACTGGGTGGGAGAAACTGGCACAAAAGCAAATAGAGAACCTGAAAAACAGCGGACTGCTGGCAGCTACCAAAAAGCTTTTTATCAGCTGTATTGCAGCCGACGAAGCTAAAGTTGATGCGCTAAAACAACTGATTGACAGCGAGAAGGTAGAACTCATAGCCTTCTCTACCAACCCTCAAAAATACGAATACCCTGCCCTACAGTTCATCAAGGAACTCAGCCAGCGCGAAGATTGCCTTGTATATTACTTCCATTCAAAAGGCATTTCCTATCAGTCGTTGGTGTCTGACGACCGCCTTTTCCGTGCCTTCCAACAGAAAATAGAGGCGTGGCGCGAGATGTTGGAATACTTTGTGTTCGACAAATGGCGCGTGGCTGTAAACGCTTTGTCGAACGGTTTCGACACTTACAGCTGCTATCGCTGGCCTCCTCGTAACTACACTATGTATTCGGGCAGTTTCTGGTGGGCAACATCGGCACACATTCGACAGTTGCCCGACTTCCAACCCGACGTTATTTCGGCTAATCGCTTCTACTCCGAAGTGTGGCTGTTCGAGCGCAAACACCGTCAGTTTTCGGCTTTCGATACCATTGCCGACCTTTATTTCGTGCGCATTCCACGCTCCATTTACGCTGACGGAAAGCCGTCGTTCATCGACAAACTGCGTTTCTCGTTTATGTATAACTTCCGAAAAATAGAAAAACACATTTTCCATTACAACTATAAGAAACGCTGCCAGCAACGTTTCCAACAACTTAAAAAGAAGATATAAAGGGCAGTAGAAACCTCGTTTAGTGAAGCATAGACCATTTTTTCTGATGAAAGAAGAAAACTACAGCAATGTATTCATAATGTGAGAATATTTCTTCAAAAAAGTAACAGCTATACCTTGATGTTGCAAAAGTATAGTTCTTACAATCCAAAAGAGCCTGTTTTGCCGTGCAAAACAGGCTCTTTTGGATTGTAAGACAATGGGTTTCATAATTCACTTATAAGACCCTCTTTTTCTAAAAGAAGAATTAAAAGAGTTCTAACTGTGCCCCAGGAGCATTCGGGCGTTGCGGTTTCTGTCCATAGAAGAGTTTTATTTCTTCGAATTGCTTGTCAGTAATACCCATAACTCCGACCTTTCCGTATGTTGGAATGAAGGAGGAAACACGTTTGATGTGTACTCCCATGTTCTCTTTGCTGCCACAATGACGTATGTAAATGGAGAATTGGAACATTGTGAAACCATCTTTTATTAGGTTCTGACGAAAGACAGTGGCAGCTTTTCTCTCTTTTTTTGTGTCTGTGGGTAAATCAAAAAATACCATTAACCACATGCTTCTGTATTGACTAAATCTATAAGTTTCCACTAATAGCCTTTATAATTCGGGATAAACCATTCTTCTTTGCTCTCCGCTAAAGCACTTGTAAAGTGAGGAAGTTGTCTGTTGTGTGGCTATCATCAATGGACTTTTTTTGTTTCCAATTGTTGTATCGAGTACAGGAATAGCAAGGAGTTTCATCTTGATATCTTTTGTAAGCTCACTGTAATCGGTAGTTGACGCCATTACATCTAACACCAAGCCATCGACGTAAGGGCGGTAAGGTTCCATAATATCGTCGGCAAGGCAATAGGCATTGTATCTGTTGTGGTGGTGAATACCCAATGTTGGGAGCAATCCGCTGGCTACTAAAGAGCGTGCTACCACGGCACGTAATATGGCGTATCCATAGTTCAACAGGTTGTTAGGTGGTTCGCCTTCGCGTCCTCTTACGAAATCAGGAATATCAGAAAAGAGATTTTTCCAATAATAAGCAGCTGCACGAGCTTCAAGATTGTCGGGGTCGCCACTCCTAACCTTGTCTGCCCAAGCATACATACAGCCTACATCGGTGTTGGTGTATATGCTTAGAAGTTTTGCCTGATTGCTTATTTTCTGCTTAATGGTTTGCTGCCACAATTGTTTTTTTAACGGTAACGATGCTTCTATTTGGGTGCGGAAGCGTTCGCTTTGCGTTGTGTTACCACATAAAGGCAGCAAAAGTCCGATGGGCATATTCTTGCTGTCGCAGGTAATCACTGCGCAGTTGTTTTCTATCAGAGCTTCTAATGCAGACGATGTAATGGTTATCCGCTTATTATCGAGTAGTACAACTCCAATGTCTTCTATTGGAATTGTACGCTCGCTTTGCTTTTTAAAACCGTCAGGCAGGTCATCGCATGTTTCTACTTCGGGCAAACGAATTGCTAATTGTGCATTCTGTAAACTTAAATAGGCAGGATTGCTAAAACATAATGTCTTCTTTATCATAAGCTATCTATATTAACGTGAGTTCGACGAATTGTAAGTGCCTATAAATTTGGTGATTAGCGAAATTTGTTGTAACTTTAAGGTGCTAACATACAAACAATTACAAACAAAAATCGCTATGATCACCGAAGACAAAGTTACTGAAATCTTTTGTATGGCAGATGACTTCTGCAAGTTTTTTGATGCAATGACAGCAAAATATACGTTAAAAGCTACTGAAAAAAGAAAATATCATCGAAATTCTACAATGTCAAAGGCTGAAGTCATGCTGATAATGATTCTTTTCCACGGCTCCGGTTATCGCTGCTTTAAACATTTCTATCTTGAAAAAGTCAAGAAATATTTCTTTGGCAAAATTCTTGTGTTATCGCTGCTTTAAACATTTCTATCTTGAAAAAGTATGCAAGCATCTTCACCATCTGTTTTCCAATGTTGTTTCTTATAACCGTTTAGTAGAATTGGAAAGGGAGGTAGCCGTACCCTTAACCTTGTTTATCAAGAAGGTCCTGTTGGGCAAATGTACGGGCATAAGCTTCGTTGACAGCACACCACTGCGTGTCTGCAAAAACCAAAGAATACATATTCACAAGGTTTTCAAAGGCATAGCTCAAAGAGGAAAATGCTCCATGGGTTGGTTCTTCGGTTTCAAGTTGCATTTGATTTGCAATGAGAAAGGAGAGCTTCTCAACTTTATGATAACGCCGGGAGATGTTGATGACCGTAAACCTTTGGAGTACAAGGCATTCATAGATTTCATCTATGGTAAGCTGGTCGGTGATAAAGGGTACATCGGCAAGAACCTCTTTCAAAGGCTTTTTGTTGACGGAATACAACTTATTACCAAATTGAAAAGTAACATGAAAGGAGCTTTAATGAGTGTTTCAGACAGACTTTTACTCAGAAAAAGAGCCATTATAGAAACGGTGAATGATGAACTTAAGAACATTGCACAAGTGGAACACTCCAGACATAGATGCTTTGACAATTTCATCGTCAACTTATTAGGGGCTATTGCTGCCTATTGTCTGTTTCCAAAGGAGCCGTGCATAAATCTGCAAAGGACTATTGATACACAGCTTGCATTGTTCTGAATTCATCGAACTCACGTTATATTAATCGTATTCACCTACTGCAACTATCTTACCAATAGAGTTAATACGCACTTTAATGATACCTTCTAAAGGCTTTAATGAATCAAAACAAGTCAAACATAAATTCAGATAGAATAATGGAAAAGAAAACTGTCAGTAACGAGGGGATGGGGAATACAATCCATTACACCAACTACGCAAGGTTATGACTATGCCGAGACAGCGTGGCAGCGCAAACTCAGAAACCAAGCAAACAGAAAGAAGAAGCGAGGACGAGGATTATAACCCTATCAAAAATCGTATTAGAAAAGTGCAGAAAGAAGAATATCTCATTAAAAACGCTTGTTATTCGCCAGCAAAGTATTATCTTTGCAAACAGAATAACAAGCGTTCTTTGTTAGGCAGAAAACAGCGGAGCCAAGTAGTTTGCTCGTTTCTAAATCGTTACCAGTTTAGTTGTATCAATAAGATAACTTCTTTATTTTCAATTAGATACACTTTAATAAATATCTTAGCGTGTAAAACCTATTGTTTTGCATTGCAAAAGCGGCACTTTCACTTTTCAATCCCTATTTTCCAGCTCTCTTTTTCTCTATTTTCCCCTTTCCGTTAGTGTTAAATTTATTGCCCCATTTACTTGATTTTAGAACAATAAATCGGAAGTGTCGTTAGTTGGGATTGCTTTAAAATCATTATCTTTACATAGGTGGGGCAAGATAGATACTGTCATAGTAACGTTTAGCAATTGGCATTTACGGCAAAAGACAGCGCAATTTAACTACCAATTGAGGTTATTCGTTTTTGAAACACATTATATAATAGATGGGCATATAGGTGATGCCATCGGCAACGCTCACTTCTTGTTCGTTTGAAAGGACGTATGCACGGTGGATATTGTAATGCTTGTTGGAAACAAATTTATTCAAGGCACTATGTATTTTGTAATCCTTTCCCGATTTAACTTCTATCGGTGTAATGCTCAAATGCTCGACATCATCTATAAGGAAGTCTACTTCTCCGTTCTGCTTGTTGTCGTAGTAATAAAGCGAGAAGCCGTGTGCCTTTAGCTCTTGTGCAACAACTGTTTCGTAAACAGAGCCGAGATTGATACTTGGGACATCATCGAGCACTGCTTTTGGATTGTTGCGATAATAGATGGAAGTTAGCAGACCAACATCGTTCATATACAGTTTCAGAAGATTCTTACCGCTGTTTTGTATCAGAGGGAATGTAGGTGTGCTAATCGCTTTAACCTCTAAAGCAATGCCAGATGCAATCAGATATTCGAACTCTTCTGCGTAATTGGACATTCGCTTACCTGTTTTTCCCTCAATATCTTTAGCAATGATACGCTTCTTGGTTTTCTCTAAATTAGAAGGAATCATTTCGTAGATACGTTGAATGCTTAATCGGCGGTTTGTCATCTGCTCGTATTTTGCAGCATCAATACCATAATTTTGATAAACGGCATCTTGCGAAGCTCGGGTTGTCTGTATGTTATCTTCTTCAATGAATTTATTTACAGCGTCGGGAAGACCACCTGAGAGAAGATAATGTCTGAACAAACTCATTAGTTTATTGTGGATAGCGGTGGGCATAGGTTTCCTTTTTGCAAAATTGTCGTATAGTGTATCAAGTATTATCTGCCCGACACCATTTGCAATGAGAAACTCTTCAAAATCCAGTGGGTACATGTGCTTGATGAGTATGCTGCCCAATGGCAGTGAACTTGTTTGTTTTAAGGCAATTCCTAAGCGCGAACCACTGGCAATATAGGTGAATCTGCCATCTTCACGGAGGAACTTCAAGAGTGTGAACAAGTGGTCGTATGCTTGTATTTCGTCAATAAACACCAGCGTGTTGTGTTTGTCTCCCATCTTATTGCCAAAGTTAATACTTAGTGTAAGATAGAAATCGCGCACGGTACGAACGTCGGCAAACAAACGGTCGCCGAGTTTATCTTCCTCCATATTGATTTCAATATAATTGCTGAACTCCTTTTGTCCAACATAGCGAATGATATACGATTTACCTATCTGTCGTGCTCCATCTATCAGGAGTATCTTGTCATCAGACGATTGTAGATGGCTTTTTATAAACTTTTCTATCTTTCTATACAGCATAAATACACTTTTTCAATGTTTCTGTTGTGGCAAAAATACACTTTTCTTTTGAAATAAGCAAGCATAAATACACTTTTCCTGTAAAATTAGAGCTTTGAAAATACACTTTTCTGTTGATGCTTTTGTTTCGATACTTTAAGATTAATCATTATTTCCAATAAATTTCAGTCGTGTTCACTATGGTATACTGTCAAAGAAAGATAGGGTATTATGTTGTATAAGCGCATAAAAAAACTCTGTGCAAAGCCGCACAGAGTTTTTAAAGCTTTATGTATGATAAGAGTTTAACCTTATTTTACTTTCTTTTCTGAATCGAGCATGTGCTCTGGAGAAAGTATCTTGTCGAGTTGTTCCTTTGTGAGGACACCCTCTTCAAGTACAATGTTGTAAACAGAACCGCCTGTTTCGAGTGCTTTCTTGGCAATCTTCGTGCTGTTCTTGTAGCCAATATATGGGTTAAGTGCAGTTACAATACCGATAGAGTGTTTTACCATCTCTGCGTTGTGCTCGCGGTTTACAGTGATGCCGTCGATGCACTTCTCGCGGAGAGTGTCGAAAGCCTCGCCCAACCACGTAATGTCTTCTACCAAGCACTGCATGATGATAGGCTCCATAACGTTCAACTGCAACTGTCCAGCTTCTGCTGCGAGTGTTACGGTTGTATCGTTGCCAATCACCTTGAAACAGGTTTGATTGGTAACTTCAGGGATAACAGGGTTCACTTTACCTGGCATGATGCTTGAACCCGGTGCCATTGGAGGAAGATTAATCTCGTGGAGACCGCAACGTGGACCAGAAGCCATGAGACGAAGGTCGTTGCAAATCTTAGAGAGCTTGATAGCCAAACGCTTCATTGCGCCGCTATAATTCACGAGGTCGGTTGTATCAGGAGTTGCTGCAACGAGGTCTTCGCTTGCTCTGAACTTCAAACCAGTAAGCTCACTTAGTTTCTTTGCACATACTTCAGGGAAGCCTGGTGCTGCGTTCAAGCCAGTACCGATTGCAGTACCGCCCATATTGATTTCGAGGAACATTTCTGCACTCTTGTTCAAGTTGGCGATTTCAGCTTCGAGCAGGTTGGCGAATGCGTTGAACTCCTGACCGCTTGTCATAGGAACAGCGTCTTGGAGCTGTGTACGACCCATCTTGATGTCCTTCTTGAACTCTTCTGCCTTCTTGCGGAAAGAAGCAACAAGGTTTGCCAATTTCTCCACCAATGTCTTGTTCATACGGATTAGAGCCAAGTGGATAGCCGATGGATATGCATCGTTTGTAGACTGACCGCAGTTGGCGTGGTCGTTAGGAGCGCAGTATTTGTGCTCGCCTTTCTGATGACCGAGTATTTCGCAAGCACGGTTAGCAATAACTTCATTGGCGTTCATATTCACCGATGTACCTGCACCGCCCTGTACCATATCGGTAACAAAGTCTTCGTGGAACTTACCGTCGATGATTTCGCGGCAAGCCTGTGCCATAGCATCGCAGATTTCGTCGTTGATTTCGCCCAACTCGCGGTTTGTTTCAACAGCAGCCAACTTAACGTAAGCCATTGCGATAACGTAGTCTGGGTAGTCGCACATTCTCTTTCCAGAGATATGGTAGTTGTTCACTGCACGCTGTGTCTGCACACCGTAGTATGCGTTAGCTGGTACTTGAAGCTCGCCCAAGAGGTCGCTTTCAATACGGAATTCTTTGTTGTTTGTCTCGTTTGCCATATTGTATGCAAATTTTATTAATTAGATATTGTGTTTAAGTTCGTTTTTATTGAATGTCTTTAATTGTTTTGCGAGTATCTCAGGCAGGATTTATAGCCGATAAGATGTTGTTTACAGTCTATCCAACCTATCTCCGCTTAGCAATGCAAATATAGCAAATTATTAGTTGGTTGGGGAAAGTTTATAATGAAACATTTTAAAGTTAGCAATATTTAACGAATGTTTCCAACAACCGATAAACGACAGAATGCGTATTTTTTGAAAGTCCTCTGCGATTATCTGCTCTGTTTTATATGCAAAGTATAACTTAAGTGATATGTGAATGTATTTTTATATTAACTTAATGTCATTACTTTTTATTGTCAAAAAGCAAACTGCCCCTATGAGTAGTCTTTCTAAAAGATGTTTTTCGAGTTCGTATAAGTGGGTCATTTTATATTAAGCACTTTGTATGTTTATACCCCACTCGTAGGGTATAAGTGCATACCACTCCACTCGTGGGGTGTAAATGGTCTGTAATTTTCATCAATAATATTTTAATTCCTTAGTTCGTTTCATCTTTTATTACTAACTTTGCATTGCAATTAGGTTCGTATTAGCGATTAATAGGGAATCAGGTGAAAGACCTGAACAGTCCAGCTGCTGTAAGTCGTCATTGTAGACACAAACAGATACCACTGAGTAAATAAAAGCTTGGGAAGGTGTTTGTGATCAGACGATAAGTCAGAAGACCTGCCATTGCAATGCTTCCATGAGCCCTCTGTGGGTTGGGGCGAGAAGTAGAAAGTAAGAACATTGTTATAACACACTATGGGTTTAGGCTCAATGTACACGCTATGGCGTTTACAGAGAGGTTGAAGTGTGTGTCCGTGTACAATGACATGATGTACTGAACAAGAGTAACTATAAACAGGAGAGAAAATCTTTTTTTTATTTAATATATAGTATTTATGAACACAAAACTACTATTGGTGTCGTTAGCTATGGCACTGTCGGCAGTATCTATGCCTGTAATGGCACAAAGTACGCCTACAGAAGTCAGGATTTCAAATACCAAACAAACGATTACTGTTGGCGACAATAGTATTAATTTCTATGACGAAGGTGGACCCACTGGGCAAACTACTCCTCGGTCAGGCGAAGTAAAACGCGTCAGCGAAATTACTTTTGTACCAGCGAACCCAGCAAAGAAGGTGATGGTGAACTTCACCAAGATGGACATCTTCAAGTCTACTTTAGGCGAAACAAACAGCCAGTTCGTAAAGGTTTACAGCGGAAAAGAAGCAAAGCCTGCAAACTTGCTGAAGACTTTCACGCAGAAGGAGACCGGTATCGTAAGATCTACGGCTGACGATGGTGCACTTACAATCGTCTTTGAGAACGATTATGCGATGAAAAAAGACGGTTGGGAAGCTACCGTGTCTCAGTTTACACCGCAGCAAATGAAAGTAAACAGCTTCGATGTGAAGCAGCTTACTGACGGAACGGTATGTGCAGGCGATAAGGGACAGCAAATTCTTTGTTTCAACATCAAAGCAACCGAGACACTGAATCCACTTACAACCACAAGTTTCAAGTTTAAAACAAATGGTACGCAGACACAGATAGCCCATGCTACACTTTATGCAACAAAGGCATCTGATGCGTTCTCGTCTGCCAAGAAGATAGGCGAAGCAGATGTAAACGGCGATGAATTTGAGATAACCACACAAGCCTTTACGCTCTTTGAGGGTGATAACTGGTTCTGGCTGACTTACGACATCAACGAGATGGCGGAAGAAGGACAAAAGGTTGATGCCGCACTTGTAAGTGCAACCCTTAGCGATGGCATACATACAGTTGCAAACGGTAACCCTGCTGGCGACAGAACTGTTAAGAACATTGTAGAGTTTGTAAAAGGCAACAATACGAGGAAAGTAAACAACAAACTTACTTTCAAGACAAAAAATGCAAACTCTGATACCACTCGATACGAAACTTCTACAGAAGAACGTACCATGACTTTCTTGCCTGTCCATACTGGAAAGAAGATTCAGATAGACTTCTCACGTTTCGACATTATGTATTCAAGCAGCAAATACTACGGTGTTCGGGCTGAATTTGCTGTTTATAGTGGCACCGACAAGCATGGTAAATTGCTTTGGAAACTTGACAGCCACGATGCAGCATCGGTCGGTCCTAAGAAGATTTTGCGCTCAACGGCTGCCGATGGTGCACTGACTGTAGTCTTTAATCCTAAGACTGATGCTTCTTCATACACTGGCGATGGCTTCGAGGCAGAAGTTGCAGAATACGAAAGCAAACCGCTTGCTTTCAAGGAGGCTGTTGTAAACCAACTCTCTACCGATGTTGCTGCGGCTGGTGCTAAGGGCTTAGACATCATCAGCTTTAATGTTAAGGCAGAAGGCGACCAAGGCGAACTTAAGCTCCATGGTATAACACTCGACCTTAAAGGTGCAAAGAAAGCTGTAAACAAGGTTACAGTGTTGAGCACAGGCGATAAAGAAGAGGCAACGAGTACTGCCAAGACAGTTGCAGCTGTAACCGATTTAGGAGCAAACAATTCACTCGACATTCTGTTTACCGAACCGCTCGCACTCGTAGAAGGCAACAACTGGCTATGCGTTCGATACGATGTAAAGGACGATGCCGAGGCAGATACCAAACTCGATGCAGCACTCACTGCACTTAATTTCGGCGCAACGACACAGAACATTACAAATGGAGACCCCGATGGCGAGCGTGTGGTAAAGAACATCGTAGTATTCCAGAAAGGTCAGAACCCGACAAAGGTGATTGCTGATGGCAAGTCAGTAATGTTCTACGACGATGGTGGGGCGAACGGAAAGGAAACTAAGAACTTCGACGGAACAATTACCTTTGCTCCAGCAAGTCCTGGTTATGGAATCAAGCTCGTGGCAAAGCAATGGGACGTAGCTGGCAGAAACAAGATGTATATATATTATGGTGGTGAAACAAAGGAGAAAGAAGACTTGGTATTTGGCAGAAATCCGAAACTTGAAGAGGTTATTACCAAATCTCCGGACGGTAAGCTCACTATTCGCTACACAACCAACTACTCAAGCGATGGCTTTGCTATAGAAGTAAGCAGTGTTAAGTTGTCAAAGCTCGCAGTGGCATCTGTGAAGAGCGAAAGCGTTGTTGCTGAAAAGAGTCTGAAAGGTTCTACCGACATCGCAATGATGCGTGTAGACGTAGAAACTACTGGCGACTATGGAACAGTAGATATCAAGAAATTCGCTATAACGGCAACCGATGGCTCTATTGTTAAGAACGTAAAGGTGTATGCAACAGGTTTGGAGAAGGATTTCGCTCCCATCAATCTCTTCGGACAAACAACAACAAGTCCATACGAGGTAAAGGGTACATATATAATGAACGACCGTGGCATTTATCATTTCTGGATTGCTTACGACCTTGCGATGACTGCCAGCGCTGGCGACAAGGCTTCTGCTGCTCTCGCTTCAATCACAACTAATGTCAAAACCGAAACTCCTGCAACCGCAGTTACAGCTACTACAACCATTCAGAAGGGTATAAGCGGAACGCTCGAAGTAGGTTTAGATAAGGAATACAAGACTATTCAGAAGGCTATCGATGCTTTGAAAGATGGCATCGATGGTCCTGTAACCATCAGCATTCAGCCAGGCGACTACAAGGAGAATGTGTTTGTCCCTGCAATAGCTGGTATGTCGGCAAACAACACATTGCTCATCACCTCGTCTACAGGCAAGTCTTCTGATGTTAAGATACACAACAATCAGTTTGATGCAGGTGGCTATTCTGAAGATAAGATGGCAAAAGAACATGGCGTGTTTACTTTCGATGGTGCAACCTACACCACACTTCGTGGCGTTGAAGTTACCATAGATGAAAGCGTGAAATATCCTTCGGTTGTTCACGTTCGTAACCAAAGCCGCCACGTAACTGTTGAAGATTGCTACATTCACGCCAAAATGACCACCGACTATCAAAGCAAGATTACTCTTGTTAATATGTATGCACGTAGCGAAGCCAACAAGAACAACGACTACTTTACGTTGAAAGGTTCTATACTTGAAGGCGGACAGCAAGGCATCAGATTAGGTGGTACCGGCACTGTGGTATTGCCAAAAGAAGTTGGAGGTAAGGTGCTGAACAACACCTTCAAGAACAATGGCAACTTCGCTATTTATGTCAGCAACGAAGACGATGCCGAAATCATTGGCAACACCATAATCAATACAGAAAGCGACAAGAAAGAATTTAAAGCCATTGATATAACTTCGAAAGGAGAGGTTAAGATAGAGCAGAACAAGATAAACTTGAAGACGAAGAGCTATTCGGGTGCTATCTATATCCGTTCCATCATTGCCGACGCTGCTGCGCCTGCAACTGTTGTAAACAACTCTATTATAAACGAGACGAACGACAACTACTCTTATGGTATTGTGTTCGATAAGAGAGATGAGTCTGCAAACATTAACTTTGCACACAACACAGTTGTGCTCCGCGGTACGGCCGCAGAGGCTGATCTGCTGAAACTACCATCTGATGCAAACAACATTGTGGTTACTCAGAACATTCTTCAGAACGAAGCTGGCGGTTACGTCTATTCTATTGTAGGCAATAAAACGCCCGATGCTATTAAGTTCTTAAGGAACAACCTCTATACAACAGGCGAGACATTTGCTACATGCGGTAAAAGCAAATATGCCAGCTTCAACGATTGGAAGGCTGCTTCCAAAGAGACAGACAGCTACAACGAGAAGGTAGAGTTCTTAGACACTGAAGTGTTGGAGCCAAAAGAAGTTGGACATTTGGTAAACACTGTATTGCTCGACTATGCCAAAACAGACATCAACAACAAGCAACGCAACGCCAACCACCCAACAATGGGTGCTTACGAGTTCTCTGAAGAAGTTGTAATTCCTAAGTCAGTAGATGGTTATCCTGCAGTTGTGAACATTACCGACAACTCTGCTGACGTGAAGATTAAGACAGACGGAAATGGCAAGGCTTACATTCTTGTAAAGAAACAGACCGAGGCTGCTCCTACTGTAGACGATGTCAAGAGCAATGGCACGGCAATCTCTGTCAGCAAGGATACCGAGGTTGTGCATACGCTCAGCAACTTAACGAAGGACGAAACCTACGTGGTATACATTGTTTACGAAGGTACACGTGGTGGCGACAGCAAGGTTGAGACTACTAAACCATTCAAGGTTACAAAGCCTGCACCTATCCCCGAACCAGTAGTTACTGCCGAAAACATAACGGTAAAAGCAGGACAGCCAGCCAACCTCAAGGCTACTGTAACCAATGGAACAGAGCCTTACACCATAACATGGTACAACGGCAAGCACCAGAAGGTTGAAACCAACGTTGTTCCCACCGAGTGCGACCAATACACCGTAGAGGTTGTAGACAAGAATGGCAAGACCGCTAAGGCTGTCTGCGATGTTATTGTAAAGGGCAATGCTGTTACTGCCACGCTCGAAAACCTTTACTTGGACAGCGAAAGCTATTGGAACGGCAGCAAAGGTAATGGCTACTTCCTCAGTGGTTCGTATAAATTCCATAACACGGCATATCCAGACTACAATACCTACATGGATTGTACGTATTCTAACCAGACAGCCACAACTTACAGCGGACTACAAGACCAATGGCGCAACATTGTTGGCAAGGGCTACGACAACTCTGAAAACTATGGCATTGACTTTCCGCAACAAGGTACAATCGATGTGCTGAACAAGGATAATGGCGACATCATTCGTGGCTTCTACGTTACGAACACCGCATGGGCATACGATGCCATTAAGAACGGCGACGGCATGTCTACAGTTGCTGGCGGTTTCCAAAAGGGCGATTACTTCAGACTTATCGTGAAAGGCAAGAAAGCCGATGGTACCGAAAGTCAGGTAACATACTACTTAGCCGACTATCGTGCAGAGAAAGAAGCCGACCGCTACATTGTGAATACGTGGCAATGGGTAGACCTTAGCTCGCTGGGCGAAGTGAAATCGGTATCGTTCAAGATGGAAGGAACAAAGAAGAATAAGTATGGGCTTACCACACCTGCTTACTTCGCTTTCGACAACTTCAATGGTACACGCAACGAAAAGGCTGGTGCAGCCATTACGGCACAAAGCCAACCTGTAGACATTTCGGCTAACTTTACACCCGATGGCAGTAATGCTACCATTAAGTATGCTGTTGTAGAGCTTGTGCCAAGCAGCACAAAAGCCCAAGTTACAGTAGACGAAGCAACGGGCAAGCTCACCATTAAGGGCGATACCAACGAAGAATTTACAATCATTGTAAGCATGACACAGGCTGGTAAGACACAGTACGTGCGCATTCCTGTAACCTACGTTACTGGTATCAGCACACTTGCCGAAGGCGATAATAATGCAACCGTTAGTGTTCAGAATGGCGAAATAGTTGTGAACAGTGCAGCCGACAACTACAGTGTAGAGGTTTACTCTACTTCCGGTATGTTGATAAGCAAGGCAGAAGGCATAGCAGGCAACGCCGTTCGTATGCCAAATACCAGCAAGGGCTTATATGTAGTTAAGGTTGTTATGGGCAATCAGAAGATTACAAAGAGTGTTCTTGTGAAGTAAAGCACGACACTGTTATACAAATATCTATTTGGGCTGGATTCCATACCAAGGGAGTCCAGCCCATTTTGTTGTATATACTCTCTTCTAAAGGTGTTGGGTTGTCTTCGGCAAATAGGCGAGGGCTGTACCCAACCAATAGGTGTGAAAATAATCTAATCGGTGAGTGAATATCAATAGCCCACGGGTGTCGAACCTGTAGGGCACGGGTGTCGGACTCGTGGGGCACGAGTGTCGGACCCGTGGGGCACGGAAGTACATTTCGTTGATTTTGACAGTTAAGGCTCTAATTTAACAGTTGTTCAGTAATAGTGCTTTAAATGGTAATTAGAGGCAGGAACAACAGACAAGGGAACGTATAAGTTTAGGCTTTCTCAATCAGGCAAACGGCATAGACTGCCATACCTTCTTCTCTGCCAACGAAGCCCATTCGCTCTGAAGTGGTGGCTTTGATGGATATTGCATCTTCGTCGCAACCAATAATCTCTGCCATACAAGCTTTCATGGCAGGTATGTGTGGATTAATCTTCGGACGTTCGGCACACACCGTAGCATCTATGTTTCCTACACGATAGCCCTTTGTTGCTATCAGCTCTATGGTCTTGTGCAGTATCACCTTCGAGTCCATATCCAAGGTCTCGTCAGCCGTATCGGGAAAGTGGTAGCCAATGTCGCGCATGTTTGCTGCTCCCAACAGGGCGTCGCAAACAGCATGCAGCAACACATCGGCATCGCTATGACCCAGCAAACCAAGCGCGTGGTCTATCTTTATACCACCCAAATAGAGTGGACGACCTTCTACAAGTTTATGGACATCGTAGCCCATTCCTACTCTTATCATATTCAGAAACGTTTGCGAGGAAGTTTCCTTCCTCGCAGCATTAAGTGTTACTTTCTATTAAACAAGTCTTTTATTCCGTCCATGTCGAACGTTAAAGTGAAACGCAAGGTCTGGTCGAGCGGATTGCTCTTTGCCGTCGCAATCACGTAGCCGGCATCGAGAGAGAAGACGCTCATCTTGAAACCTGCACCCACTGTGAAGTACTTTCGGTTACCTTTATTCTCACTTTCGTTGTGGTAACCGGCACGCAACGAGAACTTGTCGTTATACACATATTCTGCTCCAACGCTCCAGTTTACCTCCTGAAGTTCTTCTTTTGCACCACCCGGAGCATCGCTAAAGCTCTTGAAGATACCCGAAATAGACGACACATCGTAGTATTCCTTCTGCAAACGGTCCTGATAATCTACTTCCGACTCATCTGAACGACGTTGTGGATAGGTAGGAACAAGCAGCTTGTTGGCATCGGCTGCAATGGTGAAGCGGTTGAATTCGTCGACAGGAATCATCAGCGATGCACCCAGACGCAAGTTGGTAGGAATAAACTCGGAACGATTATCTCCACCAAACGTAATCTTGGAACCAATGTTTGAGATGTTCAGACCCAAGCCCAACTGGCATTCGCGACTGCCTATATTAATATAGTTCTGATAGTAAGCCGAGATATCGGCAGCAAAAGCAGACCCCGGTGAAGTCTCTTCGTTAAAGTCGTAAGTAAGGTCAGAGTATATCCAACGCACAGCAGCACCCAACGAGAACTTCTCGCTCAGCATTAGCGAGTACGCTACATCGGCTGAAAGTTCGTAAGGTTTGATGGTCATGGCAGCTGAACCGTTAGCTGTTACTTCACCCAAAGAGAAGTAACGCAAGGACCCTGATACGGCGCTGTAGTCGCCAATACGGTAATAGCCCGAAAGATAAGCCAAGTCCATATCGTTCACCAACTGTCGCAGCCAAGGCGTATAGTTCAGAGAAATACCTGCACGCGATATTGTAAACGGATATTTAGCTGGGTTCCAATACTGCGAATTTACGTCAGGGTCGGTAGCTGCCCCCACGTCTCCCATACCAGCGGCACGGGCATCTGGTGCAATCATCTGCGAAGTAACGGCATGGTTTACTGGGTTGAAGATGTCTTTCTTGTCCTGCGCCATCGCTGCAGAAGCAATCCATGCAAGCAAGAACAGACTCAATATTCTATACGACTTGTTCATTCTTTCTGTATTCTTATCTGTTTGTTTGTACAATAATCTCAGGTTCATTCCGAACATTTAATCTATCACACAAACGTACATAAAGTCTTATTTATTGTTTATTACGATTAGTTTCTTTGCTTTCGACTCTTTCACGGCACCACCGCAACCTATCCGAACACGATAGAGATAAACTCCCGTCTGCAGACGTGCTCCAGAATTTATGGTTAGGTCCCAGTTCTTGGTGTAAGCGTTGCCCGATGAGATTCCACTTTCTTTGTGTCGCCACAACAAACGCCCCGACATATCAAGCACTTCCAACTCTACGTCTACATTGGAACCAACATAATTGTGGGTTACAATGAACGTTGTTTCTGTCTTGGCAGGGTTGTTCGTGCAGCTCACATCTTCTATGTCAGGAGCCATTCTTTTGTCTACCGTGAAGTCGAGTGTGGCAGTAGAAGGATTGTTGAGAATGTCCCAGGCACGGAACTTCAGCTGATGTCGCCCTTCAGACAGTTCAGGAATACTGAAGAAAGTTGTACCCTTCGTGTAGCTGCCAAAGTCGAAACGGAAGTTATCGTTAAGGTTGTAGGTGCGCATCATGTCGCCATCTATAATCAATTGCATATCGTGCCCAACTCCGTTGCCTGCTGCATTGATGCCATTGGCGTCGGTTACCTGAGCCACAAAATAAGGTGTGCTGCTCACCTTGCCACCATTTACAAACGATGGCGTGTTGAGATAACAATAGATGGAAGGACCTATGGAGTCGTTGCTCACCTGCTCTGAGCCGTTAATACTGAACCTGTCTTCTGCACCATTCGCCAGTAAAGTATGGTCGTTGCTTACTGCATAGACATTTATAAGACCAGTGCCATTGGTATAATTAAGGTCGCGGGGAACGGCAAAAGTGAACCTAAATTCACCATTGCGAACACTGTCGGAACCATTATAGAGTACTTTCTGGCGGTCGTAGTAGCGGAATGGAATGTCCGTAGTCTCTTCCTGTCCTTTGCAAGTTATCAGTTCTCGGGTGTCGCGCACGGTAGCAGACATCAGCCCATTGAAGTTTTCCACCTTCGTTGCATTCCTTTCGATGTGTCCTTTCACCGTGGCAATGGCACCGCCTTTCAGTTCAATCTGACCTGAATTGCTGATTGCGATACCATCAATTGAGTCGATTACAACGTCCAAAGTGGGCAAATTAAGCGACAAGGCTGGGTCGCCCAACAACGAGTATTGCAGCTTGTTGAGTGTCTGGTCCTGCCCAGTGCTTATCATATCTATTTTTGCCAGGCGTTGCGCTTCGCCCAGTGTGGTTGGCTTACCTTCCTTAAAGCTCAGCACATGTTTCAAGAAAGCCGTGTTAATATGTTTGTTGTAACTCGCATATACGGTTCGGGTAGTTCCCCAGAAAGCCACCGATCCACCCTTCTTGTTCAACATTGCCTCTTCTCCGATGGTTGCAATCGTTCCATCGAAAGGCATAATGTCGCAGCTTGCCGTAATCCAAAGCGGCAGATGGGCATTGGTAAAGTTTTGGAAATCGGTAATGCGCAGCACGGCTTCGTGCGATATCTGTATTTCAGAACCGTGCCCGGCATAGTCCATTATGAGCGCACCTTGTGCCTGTTGCTGCTTTATGACAGAGCTTACTTCGGGATATGTAAAGCCCGTAGAGGTACCAATGCGGGTATAAGCGTCCCACATAACTTTCTTTACCAAATAGTTTGGATAGGCCGTCATGATGGTTTCAGCTGTTTCATTGACGTCTTTCATGTGGAGATTGTTGTTCCCATCGTCGCCCATAAACATAATAACGTTCTGCCAATCACCTGCATTCTTATCGGTTGCATAGTTGATGGTTTTGTCTACCACAGTCTGTGCATCGGTAACTGTAGTTACTGGAAAACGTCCAACACCTATATCTTCCTTGTCAATATTGGACTGATTAACGCCCTCTCCCTCGTCCATAAGCGTGTACCACCCATCGTTTATATAGCAATCGGTCAAGCTGAAAGAGTTGTTGCTTTCGTAAGCGAGCAGGTAATCGTCAGCATTTAGATGCCTGCATTCGGGTGTTACCATTCGGTTATCCCATACACAATCGCCAAAAAGCAGGAGCGACTTCGGTATTTCGGCTTCGGTCTTAGCACGGTCGTATAGCATTTTCATGTAACGGCGATACGCCATGGCGTCGGGAGTACCACTCGAGAACTCGTTGAATATTTCGTCGGCAGGCACAATGCGTACCTTCATTCCGTCGTGCTGTTCGTGGAAACTTGCCAAACGTTGTGCTTGCTTCAGCAGCTTCTGACTGGTTGGAATGATAATAACAAGGTCTACGGGGATGTGGCTGTGTAAGTCTTGATTGGTAATGTTGTGCACATATTCAGGAACAGGGAAAGTTCCTTCTGCCAAGTTCGGGGCAGAACGAGGCTTATCGTAGGTCATTGATACATAATCCAAGCGTGCAGGCCCTCCTGACAGCGTGGTTATCTTTATAGAATCGACATCGTTCTGTCCAGCCAAAGTGTATATTCGTTCAACCTCTGCACCAAAGTCGAACTCGCCAGTGTACAGCTTTAGTTCGTCTTTCTTTGCGCCATTCACCTCTACTTGCACTGTTGTCCGTCCCTTTCCTGCCGAAACACCGATGGCAAAAGTACGGTTGGTTGCTTTCGTTTCGTTTTTGAATGTGTAGGTTTGCGACTTTCCAAGGGGAATAGGAGTATTCTCAAAAAAGCGTCGTCCACCCGGAAACCAACTGTAATTCTCCACTTCGTGCAGGCTATGATAGTCGTCAGCGGTTGGATATACCGATGCGAGAAAAGCGTCGGCATCTATCGTCAAGGGGGCTTCCGTGCTTTCGGTAATGAAGTAATACCCATAGTTGGAATAATGGTTGCGTGTGCGAACCACTGCCGTATTGCTGTCCCAACTTACCGGTCCACGACCATAAAAGAGGCGTTTACCACCAATAAGGCAGCTTGGAACTTCCTTTAAATCGTCAAACTCCTTCAAATAAGCCGACGATATTTTTTCGTTTTGCAGATTACCACCATATCCATAGATGCGCACTTTGCTTAAATCGGAGAAGCCTGCACGGCGCACGACATCGGCAGTAAGATTGTAAATACCATTGGCAGGTACACGAATTTTAGCCCATTTGCCTGATGACAGCACAGAATGAGCAGCATAAAGTTGCGTGCTGCCTGTTGATGCAGCACGATTGGCACGGACTTGGCGAGCATTGCGAGGCTTTGAAGTAAGCGCAATCATAAAGCTAACCAAGAACTGCTTCTTGCCATTGCGCTCCACAATGGGAACGAGCGAAAACTCAAGAATGCCTTTTTTGCGTTCCACTACCATTTGCTGTTGTATCTCGGGCAAAGTCGGAAGCGGTGCACCCGACAACGCATTGTAATGCGCAATGTCCGCAGAACTCATATCAAGAAACTCAGGATAGCGTATTTCTAATTGGTAAACGGAGTCCGCATAGTTTTCGCCGATAGGAATGGCATAGGTGAAATGCGGAAGCAAAGAGTCTATCGTAACATCTTCAACCGTAAGATTGAAGAAACGTTGTTTTTGTGCGTGCGCCGAAACAGCAAGCAACAAAAGCAAAAAACCTAATATTTTACGTTTCATTCGTGTCGTTGTTTGAGGTTGAAGATGGGTTCTCCAACGTCGTTATTTACAATTAAAGTCGAGGACTTTCCTATCCTCAACATAACCTTCCAAGTGGTCGTTTATAGCCACAGATGCACAACCAGCAGGGCAACCTGTGTAGATTATGTCGCCCGTCTTCAGCGTGAAGTACCTGCTGATGTAGCTGACAATCTCGTCTACCTTATAAAGCATATCGCTCGTGCAGCCTTCCTGCACGGTCTTACCGTTGATGTCGAGGTGGAAATGAATACGCTGAATGTCCAAAAACTTATCTTTATCCACCCAACTGCCCAATGCTGCAGCACCATCGAAACTCTTTGAAAGCTCCCAAGGCAGTCCCTGTTCCTTCAGTTTCTTCTGCAAATCGCGCGCTGTAAAGTCTATTCCAACCGTTACGGCATCGTAGTAACGGTGGGCAAATCGCTCGGGAATGGTTTTCCCTAACCGACAGATACGCACCACCAATTCGGTTTCGTACTCTATTCGTCCTAAGTCATCGGGAATAAAGAAAGGTTTGCTGTCCTTCAATAACGACGAGTCAGCCTTCAAGAATACTACAGGTTGTTCTGTCTTATTCAACGTTCCGTGTAGCGATTTATTGTGCTCGGAATAGTTCATTCCTATTGCAAATATCTTCATTTCTAATTCGTTTGCGATTTTTTAACTTATATATAATAAACAAAGTGTAAAGCATTGGCACACCGATAGGCACCTCTTTATTTTGCAAACTTACATAAAATTTTCGTAACCGAACCGTGATAAGATAAAAAATACATACTCCCCTACTTCCTCTACCCCATATTTTTCTCTCACAAGTTTTCCTTTGGAAAGTTGCCAAGAAACTGTTCAGCAGAACTCTTGACAGTGGTATTTTACTCCCATTCGCTCAAGGCTGATTTCTCCAAAAACTCCCTTCAATTTGTAAAGATAATTTTATTGAAAAGCTATGATTTCAATTTGGCATTGCGAAAGCGGCTGTTTTTTATAGCAAAACCTACGCTTTTACTGTGCAAAACAGCCGCTTTTGGAACGCAAAACAATAGGTTTTGCAACGCATTGATAATAAAGGGATTATGTGATAGTTATGCTTGTGAAAAATATTTACAGCTTTTCTTATCCCTTTCCGACTATAAAACAAGGAATAAAAGAGAAAAGAAAATAGCAGGTAAAGCATTCTTATGCTTAAAAAGATTTCAATATACAATGTGCTTTATTATATTTCTACCACTCCGAAGAAGCATCTTCAATAGAAATAAAGAACAGGCGCATAGATACGAAAAAAGGAATCGCAAGAGTAAAAACTTCTTGGATTCCTTTTCTATATGTTTATAGAGGTATTACTTCTACATACTGTGCTTATTCGGCAGAGAGTGTGAAACGCTTGTAAGCAACCACTGCAAGATCTTTGTCTTGGCTCTTCAGCCAGTCAGCAACATTCATCTTGTCGCCATCTGAGAACTGGAATTCTTGATCTACAAGGCAGTTATCCTTGAAGAACTTGTTGAGACGACCCTTAGCAATGTTCTGAATCATATTCTCGTTCAGGTTTGCTGCTTTCTCTGCACCAACTGTCTTCTTAATCTCTATAGCCTTGTCTGCATCTTCGCGCGTAAGCCAACCCTTGTTAATATTAGACTCAATGTGTTCTTCGCTATCAACTAAGTTAGCGTTGATGCCTGCCTTCTTAATGGCAGCAACAACAGCTTTCTCAACCTGTTCCTCTTTTGTTTTCTGAATAGCGACCTTGTATTCTTCGTCCTTAACCTCTTGTGGAACAGATGCTTCGTCCAAAGCTACCGGCTTCATGGCAGCAACTTGCATTGCAACTTTGTGTCCGGCTTCTTCGTTTTTCTTATTAAGCTGAACGATAGTAGCAAGAGTATGTTTGCCCATATGGTCGTAAACAGAGAGGTTTTCGCCTTCTATAAAGTTGTAACCATCAAGTTCCATCTTCTCACCCGTGATGCCGGAACGTTGCTGAACAGTAGCAGCAGCATCTTCGCCGTTAGCCAACTTCAAGCCCTTAACTTCGTCAAGAGACTTAGCCTTTGCAGCGACTGCAGCATCAAGAATCTCTTGTACCATAGCGATGAAGTCCTTACCGTTTGCAACAAAGTCGGTTTCACACTTCACAGCAATCATCGCAGCAAAGCCATCAACAGCCTTTACAAGCACGCAACCATTTGAAGTTTCACGGTCTGAACGCTTTGCAGCAATAGCCAATCCACGTTCGCGAAGTATTTCTTTTGCTTTATCGAAATTGCCTTCAGCCTCGTTGAGTGCATTCTTCACGTCAGCAAGACCTGCGCCAGTCATGGCACGCAGCTTCTTTATATCTTCAATTGATACAGCCATTTTTTCTTTTTCCTTTCAATTTATGGTTAAAAATATAGGCGTTGAGGAGCGTTAATGGACTAATATCAAGTCCACAAGCGTTCACCAACGCCCATCTTATATAATCTAATAATTATTCTGCAGCAGGAGCTTCTTCCTCTTTAGCTGGTGCTTGTTCGGTAGTAGCCTTGCGTGCAGCACGCTTTGGTTTTGCTTCGGCTGCCTCTTCAGCTTGTTCAGCAGCAGCCTTTTCATCGGCTTTCTCTATCTTGCGCTCTTCAAGACCTTCTGCAATAGCAGCACAGCAAGCACCAAGAATAACCTCTACAGAGTCCTTTGCATCGTCGTTAGCAGGAATAACATAATCAATATTCTTCGGATCAGAGTTTGTATCAACGATACCAAACACTGGGATACCCAGACGATTAGCTTCCTTAACGGCGATGTGCTCTTTCATAACATCTACTACAAAGAGCGCTGAAGGCAGACGAGTAAGGTCTGAGATAGAGCCCAAGTTCTTCTCTAACTTTGCGCGTTGGCGTGAAATCTGGAGAATTTCGCGCTTAGAAAGGTTAGAGAATGTACCATCATTCATCAATCTATCGATGTTCGCCATTTTCTTAATTGCCTTACGAATGGTAGGGAAGTTGGTAAGCATACCACCTGCCCAACGCTCGTTTACGTATGGCATATTAACCGATGCTGCTTTTTCTGCAACAACGTCCTTAGACTGTTTTTTAGTAGCAACGAACAAAATCTTCTTTCCGCTCTTGGCGATGCCTTTGAGAACCTCGGCAGCTTCGTCAATTTTAGCTACGGTTTTGTGAAGGTCGATGATGTGGATACCATTGCGTTCCATATAGATATATGGCTTCATAGCTGGGTTCCACTTACGATGGAGGTGTCCGAAGTGACAACCTGCCTGCAATAATTGGTCAAAATTTGTTCTTGACATGTCTCTTTTCTTTTTGTTTTTGTTTACTTTCCTTTTAATTCTTTCTTAACGAATGAGCTTCGTCCGGCTCGTTAGAATCAACCAATGAGTAGTTCCCGATTTTGAAATCTCACTGATTTAGATACTAAACTCAAGCGCATTCCCATACTGCTGAAAACGCAGAACAAACCTTTTGCCCACGTTCCACAATATGTATGGCAGTGTGATTAACGCTTGCTGAACTGGAAGTGAGCACGTGCCTTTGGCTGTCCTGGCTTCTTACGCTCAACCGCACGGCTATCGCGTGTCAGGAATCCGTGGTCCTTCAAATTCTTCTTATCTTCAGGATTAATCTCAACAAGTGCGCGTGCAATAGCAAGGCGGAGTGCCTGACTCTGACCTGTGAAGCCACCACCGTAGAGATTTACCTTTATGTCGTACTGACCTTCTACACCGAGCAACTGCAATGGTTGTTTGACAACGTACTGCAAAATAGCTGATGGGAAATATTCAGTAATATCTTTCTTGTTGATTGTAATCTTGCCTGTACCTTCTGAAAGGTATATACGAGCAACAGCGCTCTTGCGGCGTCCAATTGTATTTATTACTTCCATCTTTTTCGCCTATTCTATTTATACTGGTTAATGTCTATTGACTTTGGCTTCTGTGCCTCGAGTCCGTTCAGCTCTGAACCCTCAAATACATAAAGGTTGTTAAGTAAATGACGACCGAGAATACCTTTTGGCAACATGCCTTTAACAGCATGGCGCACTATTTTCTCTACACCATTCTTCTTTGTACGAAGTTGCGCAGGTGTGTTGAAGCGTTGTCCACCTGGGTAACCAGTATAGTGCGTGTAAACCTTGTCAGTTTCTTTCTTGCCCGTAAATCTTACTTTATCGGCATTGATAATGATTACATTGTCTCCGCAATCAACGTGTGGAGTAAAAGTTGGCTTATACTTTCCGCGAAGCAATTTAGCGACTTTAGAGCAGAAACGACCAACAACCTGGTCGGTAGCGTCTACTACTACCCACTCTTTCTTAGCTGTTTCCTTGTTTACGGAAATAGTCTTATAACTTAAAGTATCCATTTTTAATTTTAAAATTTTACTACTAAAAAACGTTTTTAATGCTTGCCCGTCGGATTCACTAACCACGCAGCCTGGCCAAAAGCAGCGCTATTAACACACAACGTGCTGAGGGCTCTAAGTTCACCCTCGGAATAATCGGTCTGCAAAATTACTCATTTTTTATTGGTTACAAAGTGTATAACTCTGCGAAAGTCTGCTTATTAATTATTATTAACATAATAAACAATATATAACATAGTGTATGTTGCAATTATATTGGCAGCTTTACGCTTCTAAAGAGGAGAGTTCTCAGAAGTGATAGGTCAGGCCAAAATTCACTTCGAATGTCTCTGCGTGTACCTTTTTATATGCATAGTATCTTGTATTTCTTATATAATAAGACCCAGAAAGCATTACGCTCATACGCTTATTGAAGTCGAATTCCCATATCGGATTTATCACGAGCAGGTCTGCATTTCCTTTATCTCCTTGTGCATTCAGGTATAGCGGGTCTACAGCCTCGAGCTTTTCTTTATTGTATCCCTTCCATGTATAGAGGTGATAGAAGTCTGAATGTACGATGAAACGTCCGAATTTATGAAATTCCATAAGGGTTTTTGTTTTCACCGAAAACCCTGAACCCATACTATAATCACGGTCTATTACATTGTAATAATCGCTTTTGGTACCACCCAACAATATTCCTGAAAGGAAAACACGTTGTTCCAATCGTGTTAAACCTCCCATGTTCTGAAACGAAATGAGCACACCAGGTCCAACACTGGCAGCTTCAGAAATTCTATAAGGTATTTGTTTGCTCCCTCGTTTCACCGGATCGGAATCGTAATAATTAAAGAACTGGAACAAGCCAAGTTGTGCCTTGAAGTTTTTCCCACTGAAAACAGGTGCTCCCCACAGGCGTCCCAATATGTGAATGGCGTTTATCAATGGTTGCTCGCCCACCAATCCGAACATTGCTTCCAACGAAAAGAAATCGTAAGGCTTGGTAGTCAATTCGTTCAAAGGGTCGCCATATTCCAGGAAGATGTTAAGAAATGCGTTGTAATCTCCCCTGAACATTGCTCCGTTATCGGCTAAATAGCGTATTCCTGACGATATAGACAGGTCTATGGGCAGTTTTTCATAATCATGATATTTATGATATTCGTTCCTCACGCGCCATGCCTTGCCGGTTATCAGCCTGTTGAAGCCGCCCATCGGGTTGATGAGTGTGGCACCAAATTCTCTAAGAAATCTGCGAAAACCCCTGCTACTGTCGTTCAATAACAGGCTCGAGATGCGGTGCGTTAGCTCTCCGAAGCAGATACCGCCCATGGTTGTTGCCATGACATCGTTTATTGCGGGTGGCTCAACCTCGCCCATGAATTCCCACATTAGCGAGCCTCCTAAGGCGTAGGGAGCCGATTGCCAGAACGAAAGATTATTTGAGCGTGCTGCATTATAGTACAAGCTGCCATGATAAGGGTGAGCAAACAAATTGGTAGAAAACTTATCGTTGTCCCAAACAAAGCCATTCTTAAAATTGTTTATTATGCTCTTGAAGTTTACTTTTGCAAATTCATAGTGTAGGGCAAACCTGTCTATGCCATGTACAAAGGCATTTATCCCCGTTACTTCGGCTGCTGCAGTCCATGGTCTGCGCCGTTTTGTCGGGTCATTGCAGGCAAATTGAATGTTGTAGCGATACAATGCAGAATCGTTTGCAAGCAATGTCTTGTAGCGTTCTGCCATTGTCTGTTCGGTTTTTCCTATTGTTCCTCCATATGACTGTGTTCTTTCTGGCTTAAAGCGCATCACCAATCCCGCTTCCAAAAGTACCTTGTTCCTGTAGAGTCTATTGTGTCCGTAATAGCGAGTTGTACCCCAGCCGGTTGAAACAAAGGCTCCCAACTTCTTATGGATACGGAAATCTAAGTTTACACGTCCCTGTAACGAGTATAACCTGCTTGGCTTATTGGAGGTCTCTTTCTCGAATGATTCTATGTGCGAAAAGCCAACGTCGCTACTCAGCATCCATTTACGCGTTCGCTTTATATAGCGTCCTAACCTATAGGACAGCACTCCGGAAAAGTCGTTATCGAGCCCATGGTAGTGCGTGCCTACCGAAAACAACGAGTAGGTGTTCTTGTTTCTAAAGCGTAAAGCTGCGTTTAGCAGTGCAACATCGCTCCAATAAGCCAATATGTCAATCTTCGTTTCCGGACCGATGTTCACTAAACCAATCTTGTGCGCCACCGTGTCACGACTGTAATTAACTATGCCAAACTGCAAGCCCTTTGGTTGTTGTAATGCAATATTCACCAAACCAATCTGTAATCCTCGTAGCGTGTCAGCATAATTGTAGCTTCCCAACTGCATGCCTCGCATGGTCCGCGATGCTATATTAGCCAGTCCGCCTATCTGGACTCCCCCTTTCACTCCCATGGAAATGTTTGTAAAAGCACTTAATTGCAGCCCTCTAAATTTCGATTCAGCTATATTGACAAATCCCGAAAGCTGTACTCCGTGTATGTTTCGTGCAACATTAGAGATTCCAGCCAGCTGCAAACCACGCATCTTGCCGCCTATAATGTTCATTCCGAACGCTGCCTGCACGCCATCAACACGCCCGCTGCCTGCCGTTAATAGTCCTGCAATGCTCACACCTTTCAGTTTTCTCTCCGTAATACTGCTGATTCCACCAATCTGTAGTCCGTGTAGTGTGTCTGTCGCGGCAAATATTCCAAGGTTAAAGCTTCGCCATCTCAGCGAATCCGGTGTACTATGCCCTATGCCTAAGCCCCAATTCTTAAAATGGCGTTGGTATGTTTGCCCGTTTGTCTGTGCGTACGTAGAGAGTGTCGTTACCAAGAACAGAAGTGCAATTACCCATATTCTTTCACCCATTCTAATGCAACGAGATTGTATATTTTGCCTCATACATTAATAAACAATTTATAATGAGCTTACGATAGCAATACTTTTAGTTATAAACTTTTGTGCAAAGATAATGAAAGAAATGTAAAAAAACAAAGTATGAATAGAACTTTGATGGAATAATATGAACTCTGACGAAATCAGGATTAGAGCAATTTTGTCAGCCCATAGTCTGCGAAGAGTAGGCTTGCAGCATGCAAATTGTGTAAGAAAATATCATGCTGATGTAACATCTTAGCTCTTAGCAATTTACAAAAGGTATGTTTTTACACGACAGAACAGGCTCTTCTGCAGCTCCAAACCCACCCTTTTACAATCCAAAACAGTGGTTCTTGCAATCCAAAACAGTTTTTACCGTTTTGTTCTTGAAGTATTTTTACAAAACAAGAGCTATACTGCGTTTTAGAAACCATGGGGGAATAGAAAGTCTATGGAGCATGGGAATTTTAGGAAACATGGAAGCAACAGAACTTCCCATGTACTACAGGGTTTCCATAGTACACAGGAATTCTATGGCTTCCATGCGTTCTATAGGTTCTATAAAACCTCGTTCAAGTAGGCTAAGCCTTTTGTTTGTCTTTAATAATAGTAACCGATAGTGCACCAGCAGCAAGGGCAACACCAGCCACAATCATCATGTTGCTCTGCACAGAACCTACAAGGTGCAAGATAGTCCCGCCAAGAGCAGCTGCAATAATCTGTGGAATACAGATGGTTCCGTTGAACAAACCAAGGTAGGCTCCCATGTGTCCGTAGCCTTCCAGCGCATTCGTTACGAAGGTAAAAGGCATAGCCAGAATGGCAGCCCAGGCGCAACCAATAAGCAAGAACGGGAAGAACATAATGTGTTGGTCGTAAACAAACGAAGTCATAACAAATCCAACGCCACCCAACAGGAGCGAGAAGCCATACGCAAACTTACGGTTCTTGAACATAGGCAGCACCACAGCCCAGAGCACCGAGCCTATTGCCTGCACAGCAAACAATATTCCTACCCAGTCGCCGGCTTTCTGATAGTTTAGTGTTGCCGTGGCATTGGCTGCGTCCATGTCCACACCAAAGCAGTTGGCTGCTACTGTTCCAGGAGTGTAGGTCCACATAAACAAGAAAGCAAACCAGGAAAAGAACTGTGCCAGACCAACTTTCCAGAAAGTGGCAGGAGCATTTTTCAACAAATGTATCCAGTTGCTTTTCGATTCTTTTTCGTTTGTATTCAGGTTGTGATACTCTGCATATTCCTTCGGAGGCATCTCTTTCACCTTTAGCGTAGTGTAGAGAACGCAAAGAATAAGGATTGCAGCTCCGGCGTAGAAAGAGTAAATCACCGAGTCGGGAATAACTCCCTTAGGTGCTTCGATAGATATTCCGATGGCAGTAAGCAAGTACGGAAACACATAGCCAACCAGCGAACCTGCATTGCAAAGAAAACTTTGAATAGAGTAAGCCAGGCCTTTTTGCTTTTCGTTTACCTCGTCGCCCACAAGCATTTTAAAGGGTTGCATCGCCATGTTGATGCTCGTATCGAGGAACATAAGCGAGATTAAGCCGAACGTCATGGCTGTAGACACAGCCATACCGAACGAACCTGCATTGGGTAAAAGGCACATAACGATGACCGCAACAAGAGCACCTATAAATAAATAAGGTATACGGCGACCAAAGCGAGTCCATGTTCTGTCAGACAAAGTTCCTACAACCGGTTGCACGATAATACCCATCAGCGGTGGTAAAATCCAGAAATAGCTCAGGCTGTGTGGGTCTGCGCCTAATGTAGCGAATATGCGTGAGATGTTGGCACTCTGCAAAGAGTAGGCTATTTGCACGCCAAAAAAACCGAAACTGAGGTTCCATAGTTGCCAGAAGCTCTTGTCTGGGCGAGTCTTTAATTCATTATTCATAGTTTAAAAAGTGTTAGTTGCAGTTTGTTTATAGTTGATCTGTATATTTAACTTATCGTGTTGTTCCTCTAATAATAAGTCTTGTACGCACAATGCGCTTCTCTACCGAATTGAAAGGCAATGCTCCTTCCACCTTATCAATCAATATACTCGCAGCCTCTTCCCCCACGCGCAAGCCGCGCTGTTCTACGGTTGTCAGCATCGGATCGCACGATACGGCACGTATACCATTGGTGAAGCCACAGATAGATATGTCTTCAGGAATGCGATAGCCCAATCGTTTGCACGAATAAAGCACGCCAAGGGCAGTCTCATCGTTCACTGCAAAAAAAGCATCGGGTGGATTTTGAAGAATCAGGAGGTCGGGAGTAATCGATTCAGCATCGCTACGGTTATCGCACATCCGTATTAATTGCTCGTCGGGCTGTATGCCGTGCTTCAGCAAAGCATCGCGATAACCGTTGTAACGGTTCTTTCCTATTTCCAAGTTCATCGACAATCCGTAATACGCAATGCGTTTACAGCCCGTATTAATAAGGTAGTTGACGGCAGAGAATGCTCCCATGTAATCGTCGATGACCACACGGCTGGCATTCACGCCAATACTTACACGGTCGTAGAAAACAAGTGGAACATGCTGGTCTACAAGGAATTGGAAATGGTCGAACTTGGTTGTGCTCTTGGCTTGCGACACAATCACACCGCAAACCTTATTTTCGTAAAACGATTTACATATCTTTACTTCGCGCTCGTAGTTCTCGTTGCTTTGTGCAACCATTAGCTGATAACCACGCGCAGAAGCCTCTTCTTCAATCCCTGCTAATATAGACGAAAAATAGAAGTGCGTAAATTGTGGTACTATGACACCGATAACCTTCAACGGTTGCACTTTACTTTTGCGCAAAGCCTCGGCTATAAGGTTCGGAGTAAAGTTCTGTTCACGTGCATAACGCTTTATTTCTTCCCGTTTCTCTGCCGAAATACGAGGGCTATCCTTTAGTGCACGCGATACAGTAGCAACAGAAACACCCAATTCCCGTGCTATATCTTTCATCGTTACATTAGCCCTTTTCATTATCATTTTGTGGGACTTGTTTTCTTCTTTTATTATTTCTATGGCAAAAATACATATTTTTACATTGTTGCTTGATACAAGTCAAGAAATTATTTCCATATTAACAATGCAAACGTTTGCACATTTTAATTTATGTTTTTAACGACCAAAAAGTGCTAATACGAAATTAACAGATTATCTTTGCAGTACTAATTTCTATATAAAAGGTAGAAAAGATGCCGTATTGGGGTATTACAAAGATAATTATTCAAGTTACATCAAGGATAAAATTTACTCAATATTAATACTTTAACAACAAAATGATGAAGCAGGTAAAATGCAAAATCTCTGTCAGGATACTGACGCTTATCGTCGGTCTATTCCTGTCTGTCAGTGCCTTTGCACAATCAACAATCAAAGGTATTGTGAAAGATTCTTCCGGCGAACCAATCATTAGCGCATCGGTTCTTATCACAGGAACCCACGACGGTGTGCAGACTGACCTCGACGGAAACTTTGAATTGAATGTAGCACCAGGCACTCAATTAACCATTTCCTACATCGGTTACATTAAGCAACAAGTAGCTGCAAAGAACGGTATGGTAGTTGTTCTGCAGCCAGAAGATGCACAACAGATGCAAGAAGTAGTTGTCATCGGTTACGGTTCGGTGAAGAAGAGCGACCTTACAGGCTCGGTTCTCGCAATGAAACCAGACTCAAAGAACAAAGGTCTCGTTGTAAACGCACAGGACATGATGCAAGGCAAGATGGCTGGTGTGAATGTAACGGGCGAGGGCGGTATCCCTGGCGGCGGTGCAAAAATTCGTATTCGTGGTGGTTCTTCGCTGAACGCATCTAACGATCCGCTTATCGTTATTGATGGTGTGGCATTGGATAACACGGGTATAAAAGGTATGTCGAACCCACTCTCTATGGTAAACCCACAAGACATTGAAAGCTTCAACGTCTTGAAAGATGCTTCTGCAACAGCTATTTACGGCTCTCGTGGTTCTAACGGTGTTATCATCATCACCACAAAGAAAGGACATGTCAATCAACCGCTCGCAGTTTCATACGCCGGTAGCGTAACTGCAAGCGTCAAGAGAAAGACCATTGACGTGATGAATGGCGACGAGTATAGAAAGTTTATTACTGATATGTTTGGTGCAGGAAGCAAGCAAGTGGCTGCACTTGGCAAGGCTAACACCAATTGGCAGAATGAAATTTATCGCACGGCATGGGCACAAGACCACAACATAACCATTACCGGTTCTGTTGGCGACAAGGCTAATTCTATGCCTTTCCGTGTTTCTGCAGGTTACACAAACAATCAAGGTATTGTGAAAACCTCAAGCTTTGAACGTTACACAGCAGCCGTAAACCTAAGCCCATCACTCTTGAACAATCACCTGAACATGAATTTGAATGTGAAAGGAATGTTTGCAAAGAACCGTTTTGCTGATGGTGCTGCAATCGGTGCTGCCGTATCTTTCGACCCAACTCAAAGTGTTTACGACTATACATCGGCTGATGCCGCTAACTTTGGCAACTACTTTGAATGGCGTGGCATAGGTCTCGCCCCGAGCGAAGACCCAACATGGCCAACTACTTTGAATACTTTGGCAACAAAGAACCCTGTAGCTATATTGAATTTGAAGAACGACCGCTCTCGCAGCCGCGACGTAATTGCAAATGCAGAATTTGACTATAAAGTCCACGGATTTGAAGATTTGCGCCTGCATGTTACTGCCGGTGCCGACATTGCACAAGGACAGCAGGACACAGACATTGCACCTACTTCTCCATTAGCATCTTATTATGGGTACAATGGCTGGAGCAGACAGTTGAAGCGCAATCTCACTTTCAACACTTACGCACAGTATTATCACGACTTTAAGGACGCTGCAAAGAACCACTTCGATATTATGGCAGGTTACGAGTGGCAACACTTCTGGAAAAAAGACAAGAGCCGCGCTATACAATACTATCCTTCTACCAACTCAAAGGCAGGACAGGTTTATAAAGACAGTGGTAAAGACTACAACGGCGATGGCATTTTGGAAGATTTTGTATATCCTACAGAAAACTATCTTGTATCATTCTTCGGTCGTTCAAACTGGAGTTTGATGGACCGTTACTATGTTACTGCAACCTTCCGTGCAGATGGTGCATCACGTTTCAAAAAGCATTGGGCTTACTTCCCTTCATTCGCCTTTGCTTGGAAAGTAAAGGACGAAAACAAATTCCGCGACATTAAATGGTTGAGCGACTTGAAACTCCGCTTAGGTTGGGGTATGACAGGTCAGCAGGAAGGTATCGGCGACTACAACTACTTCGACATTTATCAGACAGGTAGTGGTTCAAACAACTTTTATCCAATAACAGACGACGGGACTGTAGTTCGTCCACAAGCTGTAAATAAAGATTTAACTTGGGAAACAACTACAACTTACAACGTTGGTCTCGACTGGGGTATCCTCAACCAACGCCTCACCGGTAGCGTTGACTGGTACTACCGTAAGACCACAGACCTCTTGAATAACAGTGTAACTGTTTCTGCCGGTTCCAACTTCCGCAACCAAGTTCCTTCTAATATCGGTTCGTTAAAGAATACCGGTGTTGAAGTTGCCTTGCGCTGGAGAGCTATTGAGACCAAGGACTGGTATTGGACTATTGACTATAACTTCACATATAACAAGAACGAAATTACCGACCTTACAGGTGGTAAGGATCCTAACTTTGTTGTTGCAACAGGAGGAATATCAGCAGGTACTGGCGGCAATGCACAGGCACACGCTGTAGGGCACCCAGCTTCTTCTTTCTACGTTTATCAGCAAATTTATGATAAGAATGGCAAACCAATCGAAGGAGCAGTTGTAGACAGAAACGGTGATGGACAAATTACCCCTGCCGACAAGTACTTCTACAAGAGTCCGATGGCTCCTGTTACAATGGGACTTGCTTCTCGTTTAGAGTATAAGAACTGGGACTTCGGTTTCTCTCTCCGTGCAAATATCGGCAACTACGTGTTCAACGATTTGATGGCTGGACAAGCTAATGTTTCTCCTGCTGCTGTATGGGCATCATCTGAATTCTTGTCAAACCGTCCAATAGAATCAATTAAAGACAATTGGCAAACAGGTAATGATAAAACTGTTCTTTCAGACCGTTGGGTACAGAATGCCTCATTCTTGAAACTCGATAACATTACATTGGGTTATAGCTTTGCCGACCTCTTCAAGACTGGTGGCTGGCATGGTTTGAGCGGACGCGTGTATGGTACTGCTTCTAACATTCTCACCCTTACTAAATATAAAGGTATAGACCCTGAAGTATTCAGCGGTATCGACAAAAACCCCTACCCTCGCCCAATGTCATTCATTGTAGGTCTTAATCTAAACTTCTAATTTATCACAAAAAGTCAATAACAATGAAACGATATATTAAGAAATTAGCTCCTGTAGCAGCATTGCTGCTTACACTGAGCATCACTTCTTGTGTAAAGGACTTGGACGTTACGCCAATCGATCCAAACCTTCAAACAAAGATTAATCCAAACCATTTGTTCAACAAATGCTATGCAAACTTCGCATTGGCAGGGAACAAAGGTCCTGATGACCCTAACGGGGATTGTGATATTGATGGTCTTGACGGAGGTACAACAGGTTTCATCAGACAGTTATTCAATTCTAACGAACTCACAACTGACGAAGCCATCTGCAACTGGACACAAGACGAAGGTGTCACGGATTTCAACTCTAATAGCTATGGTAGCTCTAACCCTATGCTTAAAGGTTTTTACTATCGCCTCTACTTCGGTGTAACCATCTGCAACCAATACATCAACAACTTTGGCGATGTGGACAAGCAGAAGACGGCAGAGGTGCGCTTTATCCGTGCACTCGACTACTACTTCTTAATGGACGCATTCGGCAATGTTCCTTTCACAGAAGTAATATCAGCCAAATCAGCTCCACAATATTCACGCAAGCAAGTATACGACTATATTGAAAAGGAACTCTTGGCTATAGAACCAGACTTAATGGAACCAAAGGCTAAAACATCTTCCGACCCAAATTATGGTCGTGTAGACAAGGCTGCAGTATGGATGTTGCTCTCTCGCCTCTACTTGAATGCAGAGGTTTATACTGGTACGGCACAATGGCAGAAGGCTGCCGACTATGCCAAGCGAGTAATCAATTCACCTTATCACCTCTACACTGGGGCTACAGTAAATGGCTGGACTGCTTACCAGCAGCTCTTCATGGGTGATAATGGCGAAAACGGTGCATCTGTTGAAGCTGTCTTCCCTGTTCTCCAAGATGGCAAGCGCACTGCAGCTTACGGTGGTACAGTATTCTTGATTAATGCTTGCTACGACAAGACCGCGACTGTAAATAGCAATGGTACTGCTGGCTGCAACCTCTACGAGAATGCAAACTGGGCAGGTGTTCGTGCCCGCAAGGATCTTATCGACAAATTCTTCCCCAACAACAATGCACCTTCGGTTACCGGAGCTGTCATGCCGCATGAAGCGGGCGACGACCGCGCATTGTTCGACGGTGTAGGCAGAACGATTACACAGAACACTTCGGCAGACCTTTCTGTATTTACAAAGGGCTTCGCAGTAGTTAAGTACAACAACTTCTACTCAACCGGGGCAAGCGCAAAAGACCTCCGTTACGCCGACACTGACTTCTTCATGTTCCGTGTTGCAGAGGCTTATCTTACCTATGCAGAAGCTACTGCTCGCTTGAATGGTGGTCAGACTACCACGGAAGGTACAGACCTTATCAACAAACTCCACATTCGTGCTCATGCGGCACCAAGAACAACGGGTGCTTATACGCTCAACGACATTCTCAACGAGTGGTGCAAAGAGTTCTACTTTGAAGGTCGCCGCCGTGTAGACTTGATTCGTTTCAACAAGTTTGGCGGTAACGTAAACTACAACTGGGCTTGGAAAGGTGGTGAACGCAACGGACGCAACTTTGCTGCAATACGCAACGTCTTCGCTATTCCAAACAGCGATATGATTGTAAACCATAACTTGAAACAGAACCCAGGCTATTAAGATTATACAAGTTGAGGGGGCGACTCCTCAACTTTCACAACTCAAAAGATAAGAATTATGACAAAGATATTAAAGTCAGCATTGCTGCTTCTCTGCGCTGTTTGTTTCCTTACAGCGTGCAGCGATGACAACGACGAGAACCCAGTGGTAAAGACGCCAACCACTTTCCACCTGAATACGCCTGCACTTGCGGCTAATGGTATTTACGACTTGGCAAATTCTAAAACCATAGAGCTTACTTGCTCGCAACCAGACTATGGCTATCCTGCCGTAACAAAATATACGGTAGAGGTTGCAACCAGCGCAGACATGTCTGACGCAAGGACTATGGCAACAACCTTTACAACAGCCAAGATGGAAGTAGACGCTGCCGAACTGGCAAGCTTGCTTACCGAAATGTATGTTGCAAAAGGCATGAGCGAACATCAGTTCCCTCTCACAGCTCCTGTCTATATTCGTGCAAAGGCTGTCCAGACTACTGCCTACGGACAGGAAATCGAAGGTACGTCAATTGCATCTAACGTTATTACTTTAAACAAGGTGTACTTGCTCTTCTCGCTTCCTCCTGTGAAGACACCGGAGAAGCTATATCTTGTCGGCAACTTCAACAAGTGGTCGTGGGACAATGCGCTGGAGATGACACCTGTCAACGGCTCACCTAACATCTTCTGGCATCTTGTTTACATTGATGGACAGGGCAACAGTGCAGGTGTGAAGTTCAACAGCGACAAGGCATGGAACGGCAAAGAGGCTGGTTTCGAAAAGATTACGATTAACCCTGCAAGCGATAATGCTGCCGATATTACCAATGCCAATGGCAACATTGGCTCTTCCAAGGCAGGCTGGTACCTGATGATTGTAGAGTGCACCGTAGTGGGTCGCGACATCAAGTACAACGTAACCTTCAACAAGCCTAACGTTTACTTGCAAGGTGCATGTACCGCATCAGGTGGCTGGGACCTTATCCCGGACAACCTGTTCTCTGTTCCTGCAACAGCCGACGGCGAGTTTGTTTCTCCAGCCATAGGCAATGCCGTGTCTGGTGGTCCTTCAGACGGCGACCCGGGTGTACGTATCTGCGTGAAGATACCTGGCATGGACTGGTGGAGGTCCGAGTTCATCGTCTACGACAAGAAGATTGCTTACCGCGGAACAGGTGGCGACCAGACACCACGTGTTGCAGGTGCAGTAGGTCAGAAGGTTTACTTGAACTTCACAAAGGAAACCGGCGAAATAAAATAACAACTTATTATCACAGAAAACAGTCATGAAGAAATTATCATTATATATCACACTCGCACTCGTAAGCCTCGTTTTCGGGGCTTGCAGCGACGAGTACGAACCTTGGGGCAATCCTCAGGCATACCCCGAGGAAGGTGCTGTTACTATTCCCGGCATGAAAGCAAATGCCGTAGCAACGCAAGACCTGGGCACTGCAGGCGAACAGGTTTCGCTGTTCACCCTCACTGCGGCTACTCTTCCTGAAGGCTACACCTTGCGGAACGCCCGCATGGAACTCCGCCCGGTGATGCTCGACGGTGCAACGCCTACCACCATCAGCACCACGATTGACGGCAAGGCAAGCACGGCAGAAGTACAGGCAATGATTGAGAAGTACTATGGCAAGCGCGTGGAAGCACGCAATTTCTCGGCGCACGTATATGTCAATGCCGTAAAGGGCAGCCAGGCTGCGCTCATCGATGCCGGCACCATCGCTGTTACGGTGATACCAAAGGCCCCGGCCCTCACCGAATACCTCTACATGGCGGGCGACGCAAACTCGTGGAACCACTCGGACATTCTCCACAGCCCGGCATTCGACGGCAAGTATCTTGGCTACATGTACCTCACGCAGAACGGATTCAAGTTCTGCACGCAGCCAAACTGGAACGGCACGAACTACGGCAAGGACTTCAGCACGGCAAGCGATGCCGCCAACATCACAATGACCGAACCTGATGGCTTCTACAAGGTTGAAGTAAACTTGCTGACACTTTCCTACACCCTCACGCCGATTACAAGAATAGGCATCATCGGCGACGCCACGGGCAGCTGGGACAACGACATTGCCATGACCTACGACCCGACGGCTCACGGCTGGAGCGTGCAACACGTAACGCTTGTGAACGGCGAAATGAAGTTCCGTGCCAACAGCGAATGGAAGATTAGCTGGGGCGGCACAGACCTTGACCACCTCACATCGAACAACGGTGCCAACATCAAGGTTACGGCAGGCAAGTACACCATCAAGCTGAAACCATCGTACGACGGCAACACAAAGGCTGAACTCATAAAAGAGTAAAGCCCACTTAAATAAACACTCTCAAGTTTATATCTCCAAAGAGGGGGCGTCAGAACACACAGTTCTGGCTGCCCCCTTTTCCTTTTGCAGCATTTTCTCTTGTATCCTCACGCCTGCCGTCCATGGTATATAACACCTGCAGTTGTAGATACACAACACCTGCAATCGCAGCTACACAGTACCTGCAATCAACGGTATTACGTACCTATTGCCAATACCCTTGTTAGGGTATCAGTCAATACCCTTGTTAGGGTGTTCGTCAATACCCTTGTTAGGGTATCAATCACTCTCCCGTAAGACCAATCATAAGCGATACTATATACCTGCAAGCAATGGTATGTCGTACCTCGGGTGCCCCCTCTCTGTCTGCTCAAAAGCAAGGCTGCAAACGTTTGCGCCCGCATTAACACTTATTCTATATCAAGCTGGCACGGGAAAAGGAAATAAGTTGTACATTTGCGAACATAAACAATTAGGATAAGAACAAATCAAATCATCATTATGAAACGAACCTCAACTCTGCTTGCAGTCTTGTGCCTCGCTGCAACAATGCTCGCACAAGGCTGGAAAGCCAACTATGGCGGCGTAATGCTGCAAGGCTTCTACTGGGACTCTTACCAGGATACGAAGTGGACAAACCTCGAGGCGCAGGCAAAAGAACTCGCCGAATACTTCGACCTTGTATGGCTGCCGCAAAGCGCACAGGCACGCAATACGCCATCGATGGGCTACGACGACTACTATTGGTTCAGCAACTACAACAGCGCGTTCGGCACAGAGGCAGAACTCCTGAGCCTCATCGGCACATTCAGAGCCAGCGGCATCAAGACCATAGCCGACGTTGTCATCAACCACCGTGCAACCACCGCAGGCTGGTTCGACTTCCCAACCGAAACCTACAACGGAGTAACGTACACCATGACATCGAAAGACGTTGCCAAGAACGACGACGGCGGCAAGGCATTGACCGAAGCACAGAAAGAGGGCGTGCAGCTCAGCGACTTCATCGACTCGGGCGAAGACTGGGACGGCATGCGCGACCTCGACCACAACAGTGCGAACGTACAGACCACGGTGAAGGCATACCTGCAGATGCTGAAAGACAAATTCGGCTATGCAGGCTTCCGTTACGACATGGTAAAGGGCTACGGAGGCAAGTTCACCGCACTCTACAACAATGCCTCACAACCAGAGTTCTCTGTCGGCGAATATTGGGACGGCAACATAGACAAAGTGAAGGCGTGGATTGAAAGCACCAAGTCGGACAATGTTCCTACAAGTGCAGCTTTCGACTTCCCTGTCCGTTACACCGTCCGCGATGCCGTGAACAACGGCAACTGGGCTGCACTCGACGGTGTCGGCTTGGCAAAAGACCCCAACTATGCACGCTATGCCGTTACCTTCGTGGAGAACCACGACACCGAAGACCGCGGCGGCAACAGCCACCAAGACCCCATAAAGAAAGACACACTGGCAGCAAACGCCTACATTCTCGCCATGCCGGGAACGCCATGCATCTTCCTGAAGCACTATCAGGCATACAAAAGCGACATCAAGAACATGATTAGCGTACGCAAGCTGATGGGCATCAACAACGAAAGCAAAGCCGTAAAATACAGCAACGGAACCGATTACTACGCATTTACCACCACCGGAACGAACGGCGAAATGCTTACCGTGCTCGGTCCTGCAAAGAGTTTCTCCAGCACAAACCGTTGGATAAAGCTCACCGGCGGCTACCACTGGGCCTACTACGTGGAGAAGAGCAAAGCCAACTTCGTATGGGCAAGCCTTGCAAGCGGCACCTATGATGGCGAGCAACACGCAACACTTACAGCCATCAGCAACGACGCGAATGCGCAAATCGTGTACACCACCGACGGAAGCGAACCGACAGCAGGCAGTGCAAAGGCAGCCAACGGACAGCAGATAACCATTCCAGTGGGCACAACCGTACTGAAAGCAGGATTGCTCGTAGGCGGCGTTGTCAAGAACGTCATCGTCCGCAACTACAACATCATCGACTTCAAGCCTTACAACATCAAGGTGTATGTAAATGCCGACGAGGCTGATGCAGCCTGGGCAAGTGCGAAGATGGCAAGCACCCACCCTTCCATCAACTTCTGGATATGGGGCGGAACACACAAGACCGTGAAGGGTTCGTGGCCAGGCGACGCCGTAACAACAACCGAAACGGCAAACGGCAAGAAATGGCTTGTGAAGGAATTTACCATTACAAACTCTAACGACATCGTGAACTTTGTATTCAGCGTAGGCACAGGTTCGCCACAGACGGTCGATATTCAGAACATAAAGGCAACCACCTTTATCAACATATCAAGCGAGAAAGAAGGTGGAAAGAACAAAGTAAACGTTGTTTCTACGGGCATCGACAACGTCGTTGCAGAACACAAGGGCAACAACGCCCCTTGCTACTACACACTTTCAGGACAGCGCATAGCCAAACCAACCCAGCGTGGCATATATATCCACAACGGAAAGAAAGTACTGGTGAAGTAGTCCTTTTCCATAATAACAACGCGGCAGCTCTGTAATATATAATTTATATATAGCAAGGTTGCCGCTTTATTTTTATCAAACGCTGTTGCAATGATTTTATCGCAGATTAAATCGGAGTCCAGCTTTTAGTTGGAAAGATACAGGGCGGTCGCTATAAATGGTTTGCAAGTCTGATTTGTTGTTGAAGTGGTAGCTTACTCCCGGTTCTAAATAGAAGCTGACACCCTTTGTAAGTTTATAGGCAGCACCGAAGCGGGCTGACAATGCCCATTGCAACTCTTTCATTCCTACTTTGTTCGTAACAGTGGCTTCGGTACCATCGTATCGCTCTTTCTGCTTTCCATAGACCATTTTCTCGACACTTCCGCCACCAGATACATATACAGAAGTGTTGTGTCGTTGCCACAACTGATAGTTCAGGTTGAGCGGAATACCAACGAAATTCAGATGTTGTTTGATGTCGTGGTCTATGTTGCCCACTTCGTAAGTGAGCTCCGAGTAGTGGTGGCTGTACATCAAGCCTGTTTCCACACTCATCTTGCTGCTCAATGGCAAGGCTACGGAAACGCCCAAGGTGATAGGTTGGCGGTGATTGGCTTTTTTAACCATCTTGTTTTGCCCTGTTACTATCATTCCGTTGTTTTCTTTCATTGCTGTCGATGCGATGGAGTAAAGGTCGTCTGACGAGTTTACCGTAGGCATGCCTGCAAGCAACACACCCAATTGGACGGAGTTTTTATTGCGCCGAGGGCGGTTGTTGGTGGTAGGAGTGGTGGGGCGTTGATGCTTTATTGGCTCTGAGCATTCCACTTTTTCGTTCGGTTTGAGTGCTTCGTTTACAGTTGTTTCTTGTATGTTGTCCGTCTTGTCCGTCGGCTCTGTGGTGGTAGTGGGTTGTTCTACCATTGCCAAAGTGGTCTTGTCGGTGGTATTTTGAGGTAAAAACGTTGATGCAACAGCTTTGAAGGCAGTCTTTATAGAGGCAAATATTCTGCTCTTTGGATTTATTGTAGGAGTACTTTCGTTGCCGTTACTGCTTGTGTATGCGTTGTCGGAAGATGGCGTTTCTGTCTTTCCACCTTTGTTTTCTATTACATTTTTGTTGCTTTCTGCTAAGTTGCCAATTACGTTCGTGTTGTTCGCAACATCTACAACAGAATTGTTTACCAACAAAATCGTAACTATTGCAGCGGCAGAGAGAATGGCAGTGAGCCAAACAGCAGCCTTGACCTGCTTCTTTTTATTGGTGTTGGCAGTTGTAATCGGCGCTTCAATGGGTTTGTTCGGTGCCTTTTCGCCTTCCTCGAAAGATGGAATATGCTTTAAAATCTCGTCAAACAGTCCTTGAGGAGGAGTTGTTTCATAATCGTTTAGCTTATTATGAAATCCTTTTTTCCATTCTTCGTTCATAGTTTCACTCCTTTCCTATATGAGACAATTTGTTGTTTAAGTATGCTTTTTGCACGGGATAGCTGCGAGGCAGAGGACTTTGCCCTAATCCCAAGTATTTCTCCAATTTCTTTGTGCGACTTGTTTTCCAACACGTATAAGTTGAATACGGTTCTGTAACCATCGGGCAGCGACTGTACCATCTGCAGCAACGCCTCTTCAGGTATGTCGTCTACTGTTATGTCTGCTTTGTCGTCTTGTTCCGGAAGTTGCTCTTCATGTACCAGTGGAAGAGTTCTTTTGTTGCGCAGGAAACCCAATGCCTCCATTACGACAACTTGTTTGCTCCATGCCAACAGCGATCCTCTGCCCCTATATTCAAAACTTTCAATCTTTGTAAATATCTTTATGAATGCATCTTGCAGCACATCTTTCGCATCGTCGCTATCTGCAATGTAGCGCAAACACACCGTCATGAATATTCCAGCATACAGATTGTAGAAAGTCCGCATCGCTGAAGTATCTCGTTTGTGGAGACCTTCAGCGATTCTTGTTTCTTCTTTCTCGTCCAACTTTATCATTCAGTGCGTATTGTCTCTTTACCTTTATTTACTATCATTTCTTACATGATACTTGAAAAAGGTATGCTTGTCACCTTGGTAAGATTTCCAATGGAGGTGTAAAGTTACATCTTTTTTCCCATTCTTTTGTGCTATCTTGTCAATTTCGGATAATCTGAATGCAATAAAGCCCGATGCAAAACGCCCTTTGTTATCGCCGTGGGCGTTGTAGGCAAGCACTAATTTGTAAGGTTCTTTTTCCGAGTGCTGGACAATTAAGTTTATGTCACGTTTGGCTTTGAGGTCGCGCATGGCAGTGCTGTATCGTAGAGTAAGGTAGCCATCTTCTACAACTGTGCCAAATCCATTCACGATTTCCAATCTGTCTTCGCCATACTTTTTCAAGTCCATTTCGGTGTTCTTGAGTGCGATAGCCTGCTTTGTGCGTATGCTGTCCATCCAGTTGATGTATATTTTGGTCTTACCTTTGGCGTCTTTCTCTTCTTTTATGTTGGCAATAGCCCTTACTTCCTTATTTCCGTATGGCGATTTGGTAAGATTACTGGGTGGTCCTTGCACCTTTTCGCTTACCCAAACATTGAAACTCGCGCCACCGTTAATGGGTTTTATTGTAACAATAGCATTGGGATACCTTTTGACATTGTCGTTAGTGTCATTATCACACGAGGTGAAAAGGCTGCACACGGTGAATATAGAAATAAGTCCTAAGAATATTTTACTTGTTTTCATTGTTCTTGTTATTGTATTAAACTTACATTTTATTTCTCTCTGAGTACTCGTCAAATAAATGAGAAGATACGTAAAAGGTTGCATCTTGTATCGTTAAAATATGTTTTGAGAAATAAAATCAAGATATATACCTTTTAGGAAAATACCTCGCGCAAGATATCGAAACTTTGAAGGTCGGGCATATTGGGTATGTGGAGACGATAGTAGTGCAACACAAGCTCGGTAATTCGGTTGCGTTCGTCGTGTGAGAGTTTGAAAAGTTTCATCGTTTCAAAGTTCATTCGCATCAACGTGTGCATGTGTCCGGCGTCTGTTGCATTTAGAAAATCGGAATGTAAAGGTGCCGACAGCGTGAAGCAACCATTGCGAAGGTCGAAGAAACAGCCCTGAGTGAAATTGTCAAGAAAAGGGTGAAAGCCAAGAAACTTGCCCAGACGCATCATGAAAACAAGGTGGAAGTTGGCAAAACCATCGCAGGTGCTGTCGAACCATTCCAAACTTGTACTTATATAATTAAATAATGTGGAGTTCTCTTGCTCGTCGCGAGTAGTATAATATAGGAATTCCGCAAGGAAAAGCAAAATGCTCGATTTCAAAGGATTGTACGGAACAGACGAATAAGGTTGAGCTATTCTTACATCTTTAATATGTTGCAAGCTGATTCGCTGCCTGAAATCGTATTCAAAGTCGAGCAAGGTCATGGGTTGGAAATATTGCTTCTTCACTCTTCCTTTTGATGTTTTGGGAATGTGCACAACAAAAGAAACACGCCCCGACAACTCCGTCAGTACGTCAATAATTAGCGATGATTCACCAAAACGAACACTTCGCAGTACTATTCCTCTTGTCTTTGTTATCATAAAACTTTTCCCAAGCACAAAGATACAAAAAATGTAATGGGGCAAAAAATATATTCGATAAAATTTGGACAATTGAAATAAAACTAATACCTTTGCACCCGCAAAACAACAGATGGTCTCTTCGTCTATCGGCTAGGACACAAGATTTTCATTCTTGTAAGAGGGGTTCGATTCCCCTAGAGACTACAAACAAAAATTAAAAGTAAAGATGGCAAATCATAAATCATCACTTAAAAGAATTCGCCAAGACAAGGTGAAGACTTTGCACAATAGATATTACGCAAAGACAATGCGTAACGCTGTTCGCAAGTTCCGTAACATCTCTGATAAGGAAGAGGCTGTTAAGTTGTATCCAACCCTGCAAAAGATGCTTGATAAACTTGCGAAAGTAAACATTATTCATAAGAATAAAGCGGCAAATTTAAAGTCTGGTCTTTGTCATCATATTGCTACGCTTGGGTAGAATGTAAGTAAGGTCATAGAGATAAAGAATAAGAGAAGGTTATAGTCTAATGATAGGCTGTAACCTTTTTCGATTTATACGTCTATAACCCAAATGTTCTTTTATTTATTATTCCTCTTAATGTTTTCTTCATGTCATAGTTGTAGAAATATCACGGAACAATAAGATTTGAATAAGCATTATATTCTTTTTAAGTATCAACCAAATGAGAATTACTCTTTGCAAAGGGTGTGATGTATTATGAATCGCCTTTATTAAACTTTTTTTTGTATTAGATGTTACTTTTAATAAGGTATTTTTCGTATCTTTGCAATGAGATATCCTTAGGGTTAATGAAACACCGAGAGCGCATAAACAGCTTGGTAAGGCTATCGAGAAAGAACAAGCAGATTCAGAAAATAAAATGGTAGATAACTTAGAAAACGAGAACAACTACTCGGCCAGTAATATTCAGGTCCTTGAAGGGCTTGAGGCAGTGCGTAAGCGTCCTGCAATGTATATTGGCGATATAAGCGAAAAAGGACTTCATCACCTCATAAACGAGACAGTAGATAACTCTATTGATGAAGCAATGGCTGGCTATTGTAGCCATATCGAAGTAACCATCAACGAGGATAATTCTGTAACAGTAGAAGATGATGGACGTGGAATTCCTGTGGACGAACACGAGAAATTGCATAAAAGTGCGCTCGAAGTCGTTATGACAGTGCTGCACGCTGGTGGAAAGTTCGATAAGGGTTCCTATAAAGTTAGTGGTGGTCTACATGGTGTAGGTGTTAGTTGTGTAAATGCGCTATCTTCTCACATGAAGTCGCAGGTATTCCGGAATGGAAAGATTTACCAGCAAGAATACGAACAGGGAAAGCCTCTCTATCCAGTAAAAGTGGTTGGTGAAACCGATAAGACTGGTACGCGTCAGCAGTTCTGGCCCGATGGCAGTATTTTTACTACAACCATATTTCAGTGGGATATAGTTGCACGTCGTATGCGTGAACTTGCTTTCTTAAATGCAGGTATAAAGATTACACTAACCGATTTGCGTCCCAATACCGAAGGCAAAACACGCCAGGAAGTTTTCCATGCCAAAGATGGGTTAAAAGAATTTGTAAGATACGTAGACCGACATCGTACTCATCTTTTCGATGATGTGATATACTTGAAGACTGAAAAGCAAGGCATTCCAATAGAGGTTGCCATAATGTATAACACCGATTATAACGAAAACATACACTCGTATGTCAACAACATTAATACCATAGAAGGAGGAACGCATCTCACAGGATTCCGTACGGCATTGACACGCACATTGAAGGCATATGCCGATAATGATCCACAAATAGCAAAACAAATAGAAAAGGCTAAAATAGAAATAACGGGAGAGGACTTCCGCGAAGGACTGACAGCAGTTATTTCTATTAAGGTAGCCGAACCACAATTCGAAGGACAAACCAAGACAAAGCTGGGAAATAGCGAAGTTTCTGGTGCTGTTCAGCAAGCTGTAGGCGAGGCTCTCTCTTACTATTTAGAGGAAAATCCTGCTGAAGCTAAACTTATTTGCGATAAGGTTATTTTGGCGGCAACAGCTCGTATTGCAGCCCGCAAAGCACGCGAAAGTGTTCAGCGCAAGAACGTGATGACGGGAGGCGGATTGCCAGGAAAACTTGCCGATTGCTCTAATAAAGATCCCAAAGACTGCGAAATATTCCTTGTGGAGGGCGATTCTGCTGGTGGTTCTGCCAAACAAGGTCGCGACCGATATACACAAGCCATTCTGCCTTTGCGAGGAAAAATACTTAATGTAGAGAAAGTTCAACGTCATAGAGTGTTCGAAGCTGAATCGGTTATGAATATCATTCAGTCAATAGGCGTTCGTTTCGGAGTGGAAGGAGAGTCTGACTTTGAAGCTAATACCGAGAAGCTGCGTTACGATAAGATTATTATAATGACCGATGCCGATGTCGATGGCTCTCACATCGATACCCTCATTATGACACTCTTCTATCGTTATATGCCCCGTGTAATCGAAGAAGGACATCTATATATTGCCACTCCTCCGCTTTACAAGTGTACTTATAAAAAGGTGAGCGAGTATTGCTACACAGAGCAACAACGATTGCAATTCCTTGACAAGTATGCCGGGGGGGACGAAGAGAACAAGGCTGTCCACACACAACGATACAAAGGTTTGGGAGAAATGAACCCGGAACAGCTTTGGGAAACAACAATGGATCCTAAGACACGCTTACTGAAGCAAGTAACAATTGAGAATGCATCAACTGCCGATGAAATGTTCTCAATGTTGATGGGAGACGATGTTGAACCGCGTCGTGAATTCATAGAACAGAATGCAACCTATGCAAACATCGATGCATAGCTGTAGACATTTGCCAGATTTAATTACTTAATCTACGAACTCTCGCAATCTTTTGCGCTTGCAGAACAAGTGACGGTTCGGACAAAATAATGCTATATGAGAGAAATTAATAATGATTTCATTAAAGCTAAAAACCCCTATGGTTTCAGTATAGATAGTGACTTGTTATTATACGACCAGACAACAGGATTACCCTCGCTTACCGAAACTTCTAAAATGAGGTGTCTCTTGTTGGCTATCTGTACAGAAGGTGAAGTAGAATATACAGTAGACACTGTGGTACATAAGGTTTCTACGAACGATATTCTAATCGTTAGCGAAGGGCAGGTTATGGGCGACTATAAGATGACGCCTGACACAAAAGGAGTTTGTTTGTTTCTGTCGTATGATTTTTTTCAAGAAGTGGTAAGTAACATCAGAGAATTTACAACGCTCTTTCTTTTTGCACGGCGTCACCCTGTTTTCCACACCGAGTCCCACATGGCGAAAGAATTACTTAACTACATTCAAGCTGTTAAGTTGAAAATACTCGATCTCGATCACGAATTCCGTCGCGAATTGGTAGCTACAATGCTGAAAGTACTTATATACGATATGTGCAATGTTATTTATCGTATACAACAAGTAGAGAAAACTGGAAAGTCGAGAGGAGAAACCATATTTGCCGATTTTATACGATTGGTGGAAAAGGAATATCGTTCCGAACGTCGTGTAAGTTGGTATGCCGAGCAACTTTACATTTCTCCCAAGTATCTGTCGGAAACAATCAAGCATGTCAGTAAGCGCACACCAAGCGAATGGATAGATTATTATGTGATGATGGAGATACGGGTATTATTGAAGAATAGTAAGATGAGCATTAAACAAATAGCTGAAGAGCTGCACTTCCCTAACCAAAGTTTCTTGGGAAAGTACTTCAAGGATCGTTATGGCAAGAGTCCATCACAGTTTAGAAAAAGTTAAAATGCAGACAAGTTATGGGAAATATAAAAGGAGTTGAGTTCGTCGCAGTCTCAACTCCTTTTTGTATCTTCATAAATGTGCTTTATTGCCATTGTGGGAGAACATTGGCACATTCCAAAGCGGACATTCCCCAAATGGTAAATTTTGGTTTAATCTGCATTGATTATAATATTGGGGAAGTTTTTTGCTAATCCTCTTACATACGCTTCCTCTTCGCCAGTATCCACATGTATTCTATTTAGTTTTGGGTTATTGTATAGAATATCGTATTCGTGGTTGTCCATAAAACTGTCATTTTTTAGGTCGATGACTTCCAAGTTAGGCATTTGAAGTATTTCTATTTGCCCGATAAACTTATTTTTGCTGAAGTCAATCTTTTTGAGAAGATTATTGCTGATATAGCAACGGAAGAGCATAGGCATCTTACTGAAGTCGGCTTGGCTGATTTCATTATCGTAAGCGGTAAGGAACATCAGTTTAGGCAAATTGAAATCAATTTTGCTTATTTTATTTTCGTATGCAACAAGATGCTGCAATTTTGGCAAGTTATTGAGTTCAAGCCTGCTGATTTTATTTTGCTCTATATATAATTTCTCAATTTGTGGCAGGTTGTTGGCAATGAATTCCTGTAGAATACCTTGACGGAGGTCAATGCCTGTAAGCTTTGGCATATCTGTTAAGCGTATACTGGTGAGTTTTGTAGAACGCGCAACAATTGTTACAAGCTCTTTTAAAGGAGTAAAATCCAACTGCTTTATGTTTGTATTGTGAATGTCTAATATCTGCAACTTGGAATTGTTGGCGAGGTTCAGTTTTTCTATTTCACATTTGAAAATGCGTAAATCTTTCAATTCTTTGAGGTGTGAAACATCAATCGACTTGATGGGGTTGCAGCCTATATGCAGTTGTGAAAGCTTATTTAAGTTGCTGATGGGAGTAGCATCGGTAACTCTATTGTAGTTTAAGGTAAGTGTGTCGAGGTTTTCAAAGTATTGTAAACCCTCCAAGCTCTTGATGGTATTCTCATCAGTGGTGGTCTCTCCTGCTGCATAACTGAAGTTCAGCTTGTGTATAGTCTTTGCTTCTTTGATTGAGATGTTGCCATCCTTGTCAGCATCTAAGTCTGGAATATCTAACAACCGTTTCTTTAAATAAGCATCAGCAAACTTGATAGTTTGGTTTTGAGGGTCTTCTTTAATTATTACTTCGCATTGTGCTTTAGAAGAAATATCGCCTTTCTTGGCAATAATCGTAATTTTGGCAGTTCCTTTTTCTAAAGCTTCTACCTTGCCATTATCAACTTTGGCAACTTTTTCGTCTGAGGATTTCCATATTACGTCTGCACCTTCAGGGACATCATTGACTGTTATAAATGCTGTTTCTCCTACTTTAAGCATTAAAGTAGGAGGAGTAACAGTAATCTTAAATGAATTATCTATTTCTTCCTTGTCCGAACAAGCCGAGAAGAAGAAAATGCTGAAGAGCATTAAGATGAATGAAATTCTTTCTTTTTTCATAATCTTTCGTAGTTGGTTTATTGTTGAAAAGATTGAACTTGTTTTTATACAAAGCTGATGACACCCTGGACTTCTTCTTCCTGGACATCGTCTTTCTTCTCTGGCGTAGCCTTCAAATCCTTTATCATTTGCTTTGTGCGCTTGTATGTTGGTGTGTTTTCGATGGCGAGAATTATGTCCTCATTGTCCAAGTCTTCTTGCGAGAAGATGTAGATGTGTGGGCGACGTTTCGACTTTGTAGACTTGCTTCCACCATAGAAGCGTCCTCTGCGGTCGTCTAATGTCATTTGGTGTTCTTCTTGTTCGGCAATGCGTGCTGCCTCTTCCAGCGAATGTTTTTTGATAAGACTATCCATTCCCTCTACATCTTTGATGCCGAAACCTGTTGCAAGGATAGTTACTTTCACTTTCTTGTCAAGGTCTGGGTCAAGTGCCAATCCCCATTTCAGTTCGAATCCGTTGCCAAAGTGACTCATAAATTCGTTAACATCGCTCATCTCTTCCATCGTCAAGCCAGGATTGTCATTGTTGTCGCTACTGAAATTGATAGAAAGAAGTATCTTCTTGGAGTTGTAGATGTCATTGTCGTTGAGCAACGGAGAGTTCAAAGCATCTTCGATAGCTTGCTTTACACGGCCTTCGCCTTCACCATAACCAGTACTCATGATGGCAACGCCACCATCTTTCAGCACTGTTTTTACATCGTTGAAGTCGAGATTGATGAGTCCGTGCACGGTGATAATTTCTGCAATACTCTTGGCAGCAACACTTAGTGTATCGTCCGCCTTTCCGAAAGCATTGAGCACGCTCATCTCGGGATATATTTCGCGCAGACGCTCGTTGTTTATCACCAGCAGGGCGTCTACGTGCTTCGACATTTCTTCTACGCCATCGAGTGCCTGGTCTATCTTTTTGTTTCCTTCAAAACGGAATGGAATTGTTACGATGCCAACGGTAAGAATGCCCATGTCTTTGCTTACTTTCGCAATAACCGGAGCTGCACCGGTGCCAGTGCCGCCACCCATTCCAGCGGTTATAAATGCCATTCTGGTACCATCGTTTAGCATATCTTTTATATCGTCGATAGTTTCTTCAGCTGCCTCTCTTGCCTTTTCGGGTTTGTTGCCGGCTCCTAATCCTTCTTTGCCAAGTTGTAGATGTATGGGGACAGGAGAGTCGTTGAGTGCTTGTGCGTCAGTATTGCACAAAACGAATGTTACGTCGTGTATGCCTTCACGATACATGTGGTTCACGGCATTGCCACCACCACCACCAACACCGATAACCTTGATGATGCTGTTTTGTTCAGCTTCACCAAAGTCGAGTATTTCTTTCTTCATATTGTTATCTGCCATAACCTATTTCTTTGTCTTATTCTAAATTTCTATTCCTTAGAACACTTTCTTTTACTATTCTTCTGGTTCTAAGATTGTACCACCAAATTCTTTAACTTTACGAGTAAGTTTACCCCAAAAGCTATTCTTACGCTTCTCTTCTTCTTCACGTTTACGCTTTTCTTCTTCCTCTTCTCTGCGTTTGTGCTCCTCTTCCTCTATGCGCCGACGTTCTGCTTCAGCCTTTTCCTTTTCTGCAGCAGTTAAAACAACCCCTTGTCCAATCTCGGGTGCCTTTCTTGGTTCTCTATGTAGGTCGCTTGTAGTTGAAGTCGTAGGCTTAGCAGCATCTTCAAAAAGCTTTTGATCAGGATTGATTGGAATACCTGCACAATTAATGTCCCCCTTTGCCAGCAAGCCGAGAATGGTGTTCATTGTACCATTCTTGGCATTGATGTCAGCATTGTTGGCGTTAATAGTCTGAGTAACAAATTTTGCTGTCCTGATTTTGTCTACGTGTGAATGGTTGCGGAAGGCACGTTCGATGTTCTTCATATTAGAACCGCCACCTGTAAGAATAAAGCCACCTAACAATTTGTCTGCATATTCAGCTGGAATTTGGTAAATGACATTCTCAATAATTTCTTCGATACGAGCCTCGATGATGTCAACAAGGGTTCTGCTTTCTACAGAGAAATCATCGGAAACGGTATACGATTGTTTGTTATCTATATCATTATCGTCGGTGTATGCACTGCCGTGTGTAAGCTTTAACTTCTCAGCATCTTTCTCTTCTATTTGTAAACTTGCAATATCTTTCGTGATATTTGCCCCACCAAGTGGTAACACGGCAAGGTGTCTCAGTATGCTTTTATAATAGACAGAGACGGTAGTCGTGCCAGCCCCAAGGTCGACAAGCACACACCCCCCGCGTTTTTCGTTATCGGTGAGAATACTATCAGCTAAAGCTAAAGGTGCCAAATACATTTCTGCAATAGCAATACCAGCCTTTTCAAAACAACTATTGAGATTGTCGTAGAAAGATTTACGCCATAAAATATTTAGGAAGTTTCCTTCTAAATGACTTGCCTTAATTCCTACAGGATCAATAGATTCCTGGTTATCTACTTTATATTCTTGAGTGGCTGCATCGAGAATTTCTTGGTCCGGATAACTCATATCACGGTTTGCATCCATCAATTCGTTAATCATGTTGCTCGAAATGATAGTTCCTGCAGGCAAGTCTTTTACAATTACATTCTTTACACTGCGAATAGACTGACCTCCCACGCCCACATAAACATGTGTTATCTCGTATTTAAGTTGTTTCTTTAATTTATTTATGATATTGGTCAAGCATTGTCCTGTTTTGTCGATATTGTAGACTACACCCTTTCGGATACATTGCGATGCGTCTTCTTTAACGACAGCATTCACAGAAATGCTGCCATCAAGATTTTTCTTTCCAGCTATACCTATGATTTTCGATGAGCCCAGTTCAATGGCTACAATAAATTCTGCCATACACTAATTTCTTTATGATTTGTTTTTATTCTGTTACTTCCGTTTGTATTTTTTCCTCTTGCTTGGATTGTTGCTGTCCGCCATTCTGTTGTTGTACAGCTTTTCTTTTGCAGATAATCTGGTTGTCGAACTCCACATTGATATAAGAGTATTTATTCCAGCCCGCTTGCGAAAGTCCGTAGCGATAGAACTTTTCGGTTCGTTCGAGTTTCTTCGTAACAAACTCGTCGATACCTTTATCATTTGCGGCTTTATTCCTTCTTATTGGCAGATATCCAATAAATATAATATGGTCGCCTATGCGCGGTACAAATTCTATGCCTTTATCTGGACGAACATTTATCTGTTCGATTTGGTTGAGCCAAAACTCAGATTTGTTTATAGCCTTTGCCATAGGAGTAATGGCGAAATGTGCAAACGGTCTGCTAATGTTCCCCGTAGCCACGATTAAATCGCTTGTGTATTTAGAGTTAGGAAGAATACCTCCATTATCGTCCAAATAGTAGTCTTCGCCTTTGTTGTTTTTGATACGAATGATAGGCATACGTTGCGAAATTCTAATGTTCACATGTCCATTCTCTGTTATGTAGCACTGTGCCGTATCTACAAATGGCCCCACTTTTAATGCCTCTTCTATCTTTCGAGGTACTATAGCATTAAGTTGTTTGTTAAGCGGATACAACCTATCTTTCTCAAGAATGGATTTGATTTCTTTAGCACTAAGAAAACCAGAGTTATTGGAGTCAGAGATATTTATATTTACTTTAGTACATACACGACGACTCTTGTCCGGTGTGTTCCACGAAGTTACAGCCATAACAAGGTAGAATGCCAAGACGACATCTAATACATAGAAAATAATCTTCTTCCAACTTGTATCCATTCTCCAAACCTATTCTTTTTCTTTTATTATCTCTGCAAGTTGTTCTGTATAATTGTCGAGATTTCCAGCTCCGAGTATAACAAGGACATCGAAGTCTCTGCCTTTTGCAAATTTTAGTACGTCGTCTTTTTTAATCATTTGTTTCTCTACATTACTTTTCAGATTATCGTAGATAAGTGCTGATGTAACGCCCGATATAGTTTTTTCTCTGGCAGGATAGATTTCTGTGAGAATAACCTCGTCGAAATGACTGAGTGCTTCGGCAAAGTCCATGTAAAAGTCCTCCGTACGTGAGTAGAGATGCGGTTGAAAGATTACTGTAATCTTTCTATTTGGATAAATCTCCTTCAGACTCTTGGCACTTTGTATAATCTCTTTTGGGTGATGTGCGTAGTCGGAAAGCAATACATGGCGATTGCTCTTTATTTTGAAATCGAAACGACGGTCTACTCCGGCATAAGTTCTCATGCCATATCGAAGTTCATCGGCTGTACAACCGCAAAGTTGTGCCAATGCCATAGCCGCTATTCCGTTTTCAATATTGATAGGAACAGGCTGACCTAACTCTATGTTTGTTACGTTTTCGATGGGCGAAACCATATCGAACACAATGGTACCATTTTGTATACGAACATTTTCGGCATGAAAGTCGCCAGCATCTCTACTATATTCGTACACTTTTACACCAGTCTGTACGTTTTGTTTCATCTCCAAATCTTTATGAATAACAAGTGTCCCACCTGGCTGTATTAGTTCGGTGTAATGGCGGAAACTTTCTAAGTAGGCATCTTTTGTTCCGTAAATATCTAAATGGTCGGGGTCTGTAGATGTAATAACACTCATATAGGGGCGTAACCAATGGAAAGAACGATCGAACTCGTCGGCTTCAATAACTACATAATCGCTCTTTTGGGAGAAAATGTAGTTCGTGCCATAGTTCTTTGATATGCCACCAAGGAAAGCATTGCAATCCAAATGACTCTCGTGCATGATATGAGCACACATTGTAGATGTCGTAGTTTTTCCGTGCGTACCAGCAAAGCAAAGTCCTTTATGAGTTTGTGTAAGTCTGCCCAAAACTTGTGAACGTTTTTCTATTTCAAAGCCATTTTCACGGAAATATGTTAGTTCTGTGTGCGTATTTGGTACGGCAGGTGTGTAGACTACCAATGTAGTAGATGGATCTTTACACGTTTCTGGAATCAAGTTTATGTTATCTTCGTAGTGCAATTGTATTCCTTCTTGCTCTAAGTGGTGAGTTAAGTCAGATGGTGTTTTATCGTAACCAGCAACCACAAGACCTTTATGATGGAAATATCGTGCTAAGGCACTCATGCCAATGCCTCCGGCGCCTACGAAATAAACTGCTTGAATATCCCTTAATTTCATTTCTTTATATGATGTTAGAATGTCAGCCATTCCAAGTTGGCACTCTTTTATTGTTTTATTAGTTTTATCACCTCGTCAGCTATAACATCAGCCGAATTGTGTAGTCCCATTTTCTTTACATTTTGGCTTAAACTTTCAAGTTTCTGCTCATCGTTTACTGTTTTTATAGCCAATTGTAAAAGAGTGTTAGGTGCTTCAATATCTTTTACGAATAAAGCTGCACCTTTGTTTACCAACGCCATTGCATTTTTGGTTTGATGGTCTTCTGCTACATTTGGACTTGGGACAAGTATAACAGGTTTACCTATGAGCTGGAATTCACTAATAGAGCTTGCGCCCGCACGACTAATAACTAAGTCGGCTGCTTTGTAGGCTGCACCCATATCGCCGATGAAGTCCATTATTTTCAAGTTAGGAAGTTCTTTTCCTTTTATCTGGTCGAGGATAGTCTGATGATAATACTTACCCGTCTGCCAAATAAACTGTGCATCAGAAACATCGATAAGGTCTAAATGTTCTAATACTGCACGATTGATGGTGCGTGCACCGAGACTGCCACCTACCAGTAGAATAGTTTTCTTTGTAGGGTTAAGTCCGAATTGTTTCCTGGCCTCTTCTTGTGAGAGCGGTGTTTCGAGAACATTTTGACGTACGGGGTTTCCTGTCATAATAATCTTGTCAGCAGGAAAGAAGCGTTCCATACCTTCGTAAGCTACACAAATTTTCTTAGCTCTTTTGGCAAGTATCTTGTTGGTTACACCAGCGTAAGAGTTTTGTTCTTGAATTAGACAAGGAATGCCCATCTTCGAACATTCATACAATGTTGCACCGCTGGCATAACCACCTACACCTACGGCTACTTGTGGGTTAAAGTCTTTTATAATCTTACGTGCCAAGCGCAGACTCTTCCAAAGCTTGCAGAGCACGCTGATATTTTTCAGCTTGTTTGCACGGTTGAAACCTTTAATGGGCAAGCCTTTTATTTTGTAGCCTGCAGCAGGAACACGTTGCATTTCCATTCGCCCTTCTGCTCCAACAAATAATATTTTTGTCTTAGGATATTTAGTGCTGATGGCATTGGCAATAGACACAGCTGGAAAGATGTGTCCACCTGTTCCTCCACCACTAATAATGACTCTAAACTCTTCGTTCATAACAGCTCTATTTATTAGCTTACAAAGTTAATCATTTTTTCTATTTTGTCGTAATATAAACCACTTAAAAATGTGAAATATGATAAATGTAGGCGTAATGGACATTTGGTAGGCTGAAACCTCTCAAATGTCCTTTATTTATTACCTTTGCAGCATTTGAAAGCTTATGAATAAAAAAACTGTATATTCTGTAACAGTTCAAATGTTAAAAAGAATGGTCATCGGCGTAATGTCCAGATGTACTTTTGCAGGGATTGTGGCAGGCAATTTCAAAGTGGTCATCGTATAGACAATGTGTGTTTATGGAATGACTATCTGACCGAGAAACGAACTATTTCTGAGCTTTCCACTCTTCACAAATGTTCAGAAAGAACCATACGCCGTAGGCTAAGTTCAGTGGCAGACAGCTTCACTCCCATCTATCCTGAATCTGCAACAATAATACTGGACACGACCTACTTCTCCAAGACCTTTGGTGTGATGCTCTTTCAAGATGCCGCATCAGGCAGGATACTTCATCGCAGGTTTGTCAGGAACGAGACCAACCAGGAATACCTTGAGGGACTCAGATGCATTGAGGAGGGTGGAACTCGGATAAAGGCAGTGGTGTGTGATGGACATATCGGGCTTTTACAAGCTGTAACATCCTGCCCTGTACAGATGTGTCAATTCCACCAGTTGCAGATAGTCAGAAGGCTTCTTACCAACAATCCGCATTTGCCCGCAGGCATCGAGCTGCTGGCATTAATGAGAGGCATGTTCTCTATCGGGAAAGAAGAATTCACATCAGGCTTTGATAAATGGTGTGATGAATGGAAAGAGTTCCTCGATGAACGAACTCTACTAATCTCAGGCAAGACAACCTATACACATAGAAGACTGAGAAGTGCAAGGCGTTCGGTGAAGACACACCTTAAATGGCTATATACCTATGAAGAATATCCTGAATTAGAGATACCCAATACAACAAATCTATTGGAAGGATTCAACTCACAACTTAAAAGGGCATTGCGTAATCATAATGGAATGAAGGAGGTTAATAAAAAGAAGTTCATAGATGGGTTCCTGAATATAAAAAAGTAGGCTGGAATTACCAGCCTACCAAATGTCCATTACTAAAACACGAGAGGTTTTCAGCCTACCAAATGTCCATTACGCCTAAATGTAGTATCGTATTATGAGAAGTGTTATTTTCCAGCTTGTTATAATTGTTGTATTGGGAGTTGTTTCTGTCAAATTTTGCATTAGACTACTATTCTGTTGTCTGCCTGAAAACAATTTTTACTTTACTCATTGGGTAACGAAAACGTTCTTTTGAAGTTGTATAATTCACAATACAACTTCAAAAGAGAATAAAAATCTACTTATTCAAAGATAAGAAGCTTACAATAGTAAATTCTTATATTTGTATAGAATAACTTTTTCCTGTAGATTGTCTTTGAACTAATTAAGTCTTTAATGAAGACTTACAAGAATATTTTATGTGTAGCATTTCCAACACGCACAATATAGACACCCTTTGAAGGCATTTTTATTATATAAGATTTTGTGAGACAACCTTGTTCTATCATTGTTCCCTCTATACTGTAAATGGAATAATGAATAGGCGATGAGAGCAAATTAGGAATTTCTATTATTAGTTCGCTGTCTTTCCCATATACCTTACATAGTTCGTTATTGCCCATCTTAGGCGACATTATTCCGGTTGGGAACTTGTCCGTTTCAATGATGTTCGTGAAGTAGTTCCAGCCGAAAGCCTGACGATATTTTTCTCCTGAGCCGATGGGAACGTAGACGGGAATGTCATTGGGAGTGATACCATGAAATGTTTTATGCTTTCCTTCCTTATCAGCTGCACAACAAGGAGGGTTAGGAGAGAGGGAATATATCTTTTTGACATTTTCCCAATTTGCACAACTCCCTGCGCCTAAATATTCTAGTGAAGCTGGAAATATAATGGAATCAACTGCACATTCCCAAAAAGCATCTTTCCCAATATGTCTTAATCCCTCGGGCAAGTCTATCGATTTGAGTTTTACATCGCTTCCGAAAGCATCATCCTCTATTACTGTAACACTCTTGGGGATATTCACTTTTTCCAATGATCGACACCAAGAAGCAAAGGCAAAGGGGATCTTGGTAATCCCTTCAGGAATTTTGATTTCTTGTAATTTAGGGCACATGGAAAAGGTAAAATCAGACAGTTCTTTAAGAGTACTTGGCAATATTGCTTCCATCAAGTCGCACCCATCAAAAGCTGCAATTTTAATAAGCTCTAATCCCTCTGGAAAGTTTACTTCTTCCACTCTTGTGTTGTAGAAAGCAAATCCTTCAATTATCTTAATAGTAGAGGGTAGCATCAATTTCTTGAAGCATTGGCAATTTACAAAACATTGTGATGGAATAGACGTTACACCTTCCGGGATAATCAACGGGTCGGTACTTAACCAATGGCAGCTTGAAAAACTGAAACGACCAAGCTTTCTCAAACTTTTGGGGAGGTTTATTTGTTCTAATTTCATCCTTGAGAAAGCAAAGTCTCCAATTTCCTGAATTCCCTCAGGAAGGATGATGCGGCGGAGTGGGAGGTAAACCACGCCCTGATACGCTCTCGGGTCATCAACGGCTTGCTTTTCAACTTTATAAAGTGCACGCGTAGGTATCTTATTATTTTCTATTTGCGCATGTTCCAAATTTAATACAGTTAGCTTCCCCTCAAAGCTGCATTCCCACATGGTTGTAAAGTCTGCTCCATTTATTGGACCGTGCACAACTAAAGAATCTATTTTGTCCCATTTATCACCCAAAACTTGCTTCAACTCTCCGCACTTGCTCACATTAGCATCAAAAAAATGGACTTGTCCATACATCTTTTGTGAACAGGCAAATACAAGAGGTAGCAACAAAAGTATTATTTTTTTCTGCATAATTAAATTATTTGTGTTACTATTAATGATTCTTTTATACTTGCAGGTACAATATCCTTTGGAGACAAGGTATCTAAATGCAAGTTGTATATTGTTCTCTCTTCTTCAAATTACCTAATAGTAATAGCCCACTCACTTCTACTTGCAAATATATATAAAAAACAACAACATTCAAAATTTTTAGTTATTTTCTTTAATTTTATCATTTCTTTTTTGCGATTTTCTTAATTGAATTTATCCAAATAGATTATTAAGCGTAAGAGAGTATCATAGTAGTCAGAACAGAAAAATAATCAAATTGCATGTGGGAAAAATTTATAATAAGAAATTATTTTTTTGTAATAACAAAATAAAAATCTATAATAAAAAGAATGGGAAACTATAATAACAATATTTTAGGACATAACAATACAGAAGAACTACCTTTATTTTGAAAGGACTTGGGATAAAAACTTTATTCAGTTTTGGATACACCAAGAAAAATAACCTTTTCCAATAAACAATAACATCTAATCTACAAAATTCCAATCCGCGACACCTCGATTTAATTTTCCAATAAGTATCTGGAATAATATATTGGTAATTAATGATGAGATGCCTATTTAGTCTTTAAATTGTTTATTGCTTATAGTGTTTATTCGTCAGTGGAAACCGTTTGAACGGTTATGTCGTTATTACGTTTCTTTGCAAACCGACTGATGCTTAGCAACATGCCAATGTAGACGCAATTAATGATGGTTGAAGTTCCACCTTTACTAATAAGTGGTAGTGGCTGCCCGGTAACAGGAGCTAAGCCTACTGCTACTGCCATATTAAAGAGTGCCTGTGTAACCAACAGGAATGCTATGCCCATTGCAAGAAATGCAGGGAACGAATTTTCGCATCGGCTTGCAATCTTCCCAGCCCGCATTAGAATAACAATGTACAAGAAAGCAACGAAGACGGCACCTATGATGCCCATTTCCTCAATGATAATAGCATAAATAAAATCGGAGAAAGCCTGCGAAAGGAAATCGCGTTCGTTAGAATTGCCAGGACCTTTGCCCACTATGTTCGATGAAGCTATAGCAATGTTGGCGTGTCCAACTTGTCCATCTTTGTCGAGGTCGTAGTCTTTTGGTGCTACATATTTATTGTCTAAGAACTTATTGATACGTGCCTTCCATGTATCGGCACGGTGGAACAGTTTAGCAAAGAAGCCTGTATCGGTATTCTCTTCCGTATCTATGGTTTGTTCGGTAAGATTTTGTTTTGGTGGATTGTCTTCTTTGTCGGTACCTACAGCCATAACCAACACAAGTGCGAAGACCAATAACAGCGCACCAACTCCCAATAGTTTTCCAATCTGCTTTAGCGGTACACGCCCCACAAACATCATTAAAAGAACGGTTAAAGCAGCCAGCATAGCCGTGGAGAGATTTTCGAAACTGATTGGAATGATGATGATGGCAGATAAAATTAATATGTATTTGAAAGCCTTTCTGGCTGCTCCATTTTCTGTTTGCATTGCACTTAGAATCTGTGCGACGGCTAAGACCAAGGCGCCTTTACCCAGTTCGGACGGTTGAAACTGTATGCCCATAATCTCTATCCAGCGACTTGCACCATTAGTAACGCCACCAGTAAGCCACACCACTATTAAAAGAAAGAACGAAAAGCCTAACGCAGGTAATGTGGCTATCTTGAAATAGCGACACTTTGTGTTCATCACAAGAATCATTGTGAAGAACCCTAAAACAAGCATTCCAACATGCTTTAATAGTGGTGCCCAATAGTTTCCACCTTTATATGAGAGTGTACTTGAGGCAGAATATACCTCAACAATGCTAACCATACAAAGGATAAAGAAAACCATCCAAATAACTTTGTCTCCTTTGAAGATATTGTTAAGGGACTTTAGGTTCATTTCTAACGTTTTTGAAGTTGTAAAATATAAAGATTAATGTGTAATGTTGTTGTGCACTTATAAAGCATGGACGAGAGATTTGAATTGTTCGCCGCGGTCTTCCATGTTCTTAAACAAGTCGAAACTTGCGCAACATGGACTTAACAGTACTGTGTCGCCAGGTTTTGCCATAGCGTAACAGGCCTTGACACAATCTTTCATTGAGTGAGTATCGTGTACAGGAATGCCCAATTCATCGAAATTATCGTGCAATTTCTTGTTGTCTGCGCCGAGATATACCAAACCTACGCATTTCTCTTTTATCAGGTCTTTTATTGGGTTATAATCGTTGCCCTTGTCTTTTCCACCGATAATAAGAATTGTTGGTGTCTTCATACTTTCTAACGCATACCAACAAGCATCTACATTAGTAGCCTTTGAATCGTTGATATATTGTACACCGGCAACCTTACATACTTTTTCTAAGCGATGTTCTACGCCGGGAAAATCGCTTAAACTTTTGCGAATATTCTCTTTTTTTATACCACTGATATTCGATGCAATGCCGGCAGCCAAAGAGTTGTATATGTTGTGTTTACCCGTAAGCGACAATTCTTCTTGCTCCATATTGAACGGGGTAGGCTGTTCGAGTGTGTATTGTCCTTCTTCAATATATCCGATACTTCCTTTTTCTTTGAGTTCAGAGAAAGGATATTGTACTGCTTTTACATCAAACTTCTCCAGTTCTTTCTTGATTACTGGGTCATCGTTCCAATAAATAAAGCTGTCTTCGTGCGTTTGATTTTGAATGATACGCATTTTTGCATCGGCATATTTCTCAAACTTATTGTCGTAACGGTCTAAATGGTCGGGGGTGATGTTCAGTAAAATAGCGATATTTGCGCGGAAATCATACATGTTGTCGAGCTGGAAACTACTGAGTTCTATTACATAATACTCATGTGGTTCTTCTGCAATTTGCAATGCCAAACTTCTACCTATATTTCCTGCTAAGCCGACATCGTATCCTGCATCTTTAAAAATGTGGTAAATAAGGCTTGTAGTGGTTGTCTTGCCATTACTCCCTGTTATACAAATCATTTTGGAATGGGTGTATCTGCCTGCAAATTCAATTTCACTTATAATGTGCGTACCCTGCTCGATTAGTTTTTTCACCATGGGAGCTTCTTTCGGAATGCCGGGACTTTTTACAACCTCGTCGGCATTCAGAATTTTGCTTTCCGTGTGTTGTCCCTCTTCCCATTCTATATTGTGGGCGTTGAGCAGTGTCTTGTATTTATTTTTGATGGCAGACATATCTGAAACAAAAACCTCGAAGCCTTTTGCTTTTGCCAATACGGCTGCACCTGCGCCGCTTTCACCTGCTCCTAATACAACAATTCTTTTCATATTATTCTTCTTTTATTGTCATTTGCAAGGATGTTGCCCTTGCGATTGTATTGTTTTGGTTGTACTTTCTCGCCGTTATCTTATCTTCAGGGTAATGATGGTCAGTGCTGCTAAGATAATGGTTACTATCCAGAAACGAATAGTAATCTTGCTTTCGTGCACTGGCGTATGAGGAGTCTTGATGAGATATTTACATTCAGGATCTAATTGATTATCTTGTGTTCTAAAGCTGTCGTGAATGGGCGTACGTTTAAAGATGCGTTGTTTTACACCCTTGTGTTTGCCTAATTTGAAGTAATAGACCTGCATTATCACACTTAAACTCTCCATAAAGAAGATGCCACATAAGATTGGTAACAGTAATTCTTTGTGAATGATAATGGCACCCACAGCAATGATACCACCGATGGTAAGACTCCCTGTATCGCCCATGAACACTTGTGCCGGATAAGCATTGTACCAAAGAAAACCAATTAGAGCACCAATGAAAGCCATAAAGAAAACAACTAACTCCTCGGAGCCTGGAATATACATTATGTTTAAATAGGCTGCATATTCTATATGGCTGCTGACGTAAGCTAAAATTCCTAATGCCACACCTATAATGGCAGAGTTCCCGGCACACATTCCGTCCATTCCATCGTTCAAATTGGCTCCGTTTGAAACGGCAGTTACTACGAAGATAGTCATAAAAACAAACAAAATCCAGCCTGCTGCCGTTTTGTATTTGTCGCAAAACGACATAATTTCGGAATAGTCAAGGTTATGGTTTTTAATGAATGGAATGGTAGTCTTAAGCGTCTTTTCTGCCTCTTTCCCATGTTTCACTACGATTTCCTTCCCATTATTGTTGTGCATTTCCAAGTTGATATTCGACTTAACATCTGGCGATGCCCATAGAACTAAGCCCACAATCAGGCCGATGGTAAATTGTCCAACAATCTTGTATTTACCTTTCAGTCCATCTTTATTATGTCTGAAAATTTTAATGAAATCGTCCATTCCACCGAGAAATCCAAGCCAAATCGTAGTAATCACCATTAAGATGAGATAAATGTTACGTAAACGACCTAAAAGCAATACAGGAATAAGCAATGCGACAATAATAATTATACCGCCCATCGATGGAACACCTATCTTCTTTACACCGAATGGGTCGATACTTGCATCACGCTGCACCTCTGTAATCTGCTTTCTTTTCAGATACTTTATAAATCTCTCGCCAAACCATGCAGAGATTACCAAGGCAAAAATCATTGCCATTATTGCCCGAAAGCTAATATACCCCCAAAGATGGGAACCACTGATGCCGAACTGGTCGAGCCAACGAAAGATGTAGTATAACATAATGTATTTATTTTAAGATAGGCTTTTGTTCGCCCAATTAACCATGTGTTTGTAATCCGAAAATCTCACGCACCACTTCGTGATCATCAAAATGATGTTTTACACCGTTTATTTCTTGGTAAGTCTCATGTCCCTTGCCAGCAATAAGAATAACATCGCCTTTTTGTGCCATCATGCAAGCCGTGCGGATAGCTTCTTTTCTATCTACAATAGAAATAACTTTCTTCTTTTGCGCACTATCGAGTCCTGCCAACATATCATCAATGATAGACTGAGGGTCTTCATTGCGTGGATTATCGCTTGTAAGAATAACTTTATCGCTATGTTTTACAGCTTCAAGTGCCATAAGTGGTCGTTTTCCCTTATCACGATTACCACCCGCACCACAAACTGTAATAACATGTCCTCCTTTTCCTTCAAGAACTTCATGTATAGCCAGTAAAGTATTTTCTAAGGCATCGGGTGTATGCGCATAATCTACAATTGCTGTATAACCATCGGGCGAAGAAATAGGTTCTAATCGTCCGTTTACACTTTTCAATGTACTAAGTGCAACTAAAATATCCTCAGCTTTCTTTCCTAACATTATTGCGGTTCCGTAAACTGCCAATAAATTGCTTACATTAAACTTGCCAATGAACTGTACGCCTACTTCTTTTCCGTCTATTTCAAGGTACATTCCTTCGAAATGGCATTCTAAAATGTGAGCACGGAAGTCCGCCATACGCTTAATAGAATAAGTTTTTATTTGCGCCTTACAGTTCTGTACCATTATCATGCCGTTTTTATCATCGGCATTGGTAATGGCAAATGCGTCTTTATCCAAGTCGTCGAAGAACATCTTCTTTGCATTGCGATAATTCTCAAACGTTTTGTGATAATCTAAATGGTCGCGTGTTAGGTTTGTGAATATTCCGCCTGCAAATTTCAATCCTCCAATACGACGCTGATGAATAGCATGGCTCGAACATTCCATAAAAGCATATTCGCAACCTTCTGCAACCATTCTTGCAAGTAATTCGTTTAATTCTATTGGATCTGGAGTTGTATGATCTGCCGGTATAGCTTTATCGTCAATGTAATTGCATACGGTAGAAAGCAGCCCGACTTTATATCCAAATTTGCGAAACATATTATATAATAAGGTGGCAACGGTTGTTTTTCCGTTTGTACCAGTTACTCCAACAAGTTTTAGATGACGAGATGGGTCTCCATAAAACATAGTTGCAACCTTACCAACCGAATCTTCTGTCGATTTAACTTTTATATAGGTAACATTGTCTCCAATAGGTTCTTCTGGCATATCTTCCAATAAGATAGCAGTAGCACCTAACTCTATTGCTTTCTTTATGAATTTATGCCCGTCAGTTTGAGTACCTTTTATGGCAACAAACATTTGTCCTTGTTCTATTTTGCGACTATCGATATTGATACCTTTAATATCTATGTCTGTATTACCAGTTATGCTTAATGGCTTTACATATTTAAGCAAATCGTTTAACCTCATATATCTTGTTTCTTTTTTATTTATTTTTACTTATTGGCATATTCGTTAAGGGTTTATGCAAAACGAAGTTTACAAACCATACCTTGTTTTATTTTCTCACCTGGTACAAGCGATTGTTCTATCACTCTGCCACGTCCAGACATTATAACTTTTATACCACAGTTTTCTAACAAGTATATCGCATCGCGTGCTCCCATATTGTGTACGTCAGGCACATGTCGTTTATTAATATTCTTTTCTTCCGAGAGTGTTATTCCGTTCTTACCTGTTTTTGCAAATCCCCAAATGTTATTGCCGAATGGATAGGCACCATTCCATCCGTTTTTAACATTAAAACCGAGAGAAGAAAGCACATAATCGGTTGCTAAAAGATTGCCACTCTTTACCAATGGAATAAGCGATGCTGAAGAGTCTCTTGCATCAGACACATTCAGCTTTAAGTTCTGTGCCATTATACCTTCTGCGATATTATGAAAAACAACACCGCTCATTCCACCTCCCGATGCAGGTAAGCCTGACTTTTGTATACATACAATGCAACTATATCGTGGTGCGTCGGCAGGAAAAAAACCTGCAAAACTCAATAAATAGTCAGTTACTCCAGTCTTGTATCCTGCTACACCTTTCGACATCTGTGCTGTACCAGTCTTACCTGCTACGGAAAATTTATCGGAACCAGCCTTTTTTCCTAACCCTTCTGATACTACTTCTGTCAGTATCCTACGTATCTGTGTAATGGTTGATCCCTTTGCAATTCGTTCGCGTTGTATTATCGGAGGATATTCAACTAATGCAGTTCCATCTTTCACAACTTTCTTAACAAAGCGCGGGCGCATCATTTTTCCACCATTTGCGATTGCATTGTAGAAAGTTAATGTAGAAATCGGAGGAACTTGCGTCTCATATCCAATACTCATCCACGGTAAAGCTGTATTGCTCCAGTTGATATATTGACCGTGTTTATTTTTCTTCGGCATACGAATCTTAGCAGGAGAATAGCCCGTGATAGGAATTTGCAAGTCATCGGCTAAACCTAAATTGTAGATTCCTTGTACGAACTTCTCTGGATTTTTATGGTAGAAAGTGTCTATAATTCGGCTTACACCAATATTGGAACTATACTTCAGGCACCATGGTAATGTTAATGTTCCGTAGCCTCCACGTCTCCAGTTGTGGTCTTTCATATCTCGCCCGTACATAGTCCATACACCACCACCAGTTTCTACAGTGTACATTGTGTCTACCACATTATCGTCGAGCGCAACCATCATAGATGCAGTTTTGAAAACAGACCCTGGTTCGAGCAAATCGCTTACGGCATGGTTCTTGATTTCTCGGTATTGCCCATCTTCGCATTTATCAAGATTTACGATAGCTTTGACGTCTCCTGTCGCAACTTCCATAACAATGGCTACGCCTACGTTACCATTTATCTCTTGTAATTCGTTGAGCAACGCCCTTTCGGCTAAGTCTTGAATGCCAACATCTATGGTTGTAACAATATCAGAACCATCAACTGGTGGAATTTCTGTAATGCTAAGATATTTATTACGGATTTTCCGACGATTTTCTATACCATTTGTTCCTCGCAGAATACTGTCAAACGAAAGTTCCAATCCACATCGGGCTACATCTTTTGAACCATAAAGATCGCCAACAGTACGTTGCGCAAGAGAACCAAATGGACGTCTGCGTGCATTAAATTCTTCTTCGTGGAATCCACTTTTAAATTTATTGTACTTAAAGACAGGAAGTTTCTTAACCTCCTTATATGTGTTATAATCGATACGATTTTTCCAAATAGGGAAATGTCGTCTTTCTTCTTTTAATCCATTTAGCAGGTCTTGTTTAAACTTTCCTGCGGTCTTCTCTGGGAAAAGTTCATTTAAGCCTTTACAAATGTAATTTATACTGTCAACAAAAGCAGTATCTTTCCCTGACTCTTTAAGTGTTTTAAAATCGATGTATATTTTAAATTCCGGCAACGAACTAGCCATAAGTTCTCCATCAGAACTTAGTATGTTGCCACGTGTAGGCAAAATAGGTACATTATCTTTCTTCTGTTTTGCTGCGACTTCTAACCAGTAATTCTTTTGAACAATCATAATGTATACAGACTTCGCAACAACAGCTATGGCAATAAGGCTCATAACAAGTGCTATGAGCGAATATCGTGGCATAATATTTTTACTGTTAAACTTGCTCATTATCTTTTATTTTGCTGGTACGTTAATGATAAATGGAGGACGTGATGGAATTTTTAAAATGCTGTCTTTGTTTGTTTTCAGAATTTCTAATACATGACTTTCCCGCGAACGTTCTGTTAGTTGACTGCTGCTCGATAAAGCTCTATATTTTGCATCTGACAGTTCTGTTTGAAGTCTATCTATCTCTATTAAATCTTTCTGAACACTATAGCGATTTGATATATAGATAATAATGAAAAATACAATAAGCACAATGAGACCAATATTGTTTCTTAAGAAATGGGCAGAAAAAATATCTCCACCAAGTATTTTCTTTAAGGTGAAGTTGCTTGCAAGTGGTCGTTCGTCTTCTCGTGCTTGGTCTTCAATTGCATTTTTCAATATCTGCTCTTCCTCTTCTATTTTAGAATTTACAGCCTTTTCTTTTTTCTCAAAATTCTTTTTCCTTTTTGAGTCTTTATCATCTTTAATGTTCCTGTCGTATGAGTCTTTTGTAATTTCTAATTCTATCTCAGAGCCATTCATTGCTACAGAATCAGCAGTCTGATCAGATAATATCTTTATCTCATCAGTCTCGTCTTTCTGACGTTCTCTTATTGTGAAGATGGGTTTTGCCCCAACTTCTGGCGTCTCGTTATTTTCTGTAAGTTTGTCGTTCATTTATCTTTTTTCTGCTATTCTTAGTTTTGCGCTGCGACTTCGTGAATTTCTCTCTTGCTCTTCGTTGCTTGGTACTATCACCTTATTATTTATTAATTTAAATGGTGCATTGATATGTCCAAAAAAGTCTTGTTCTATCTTACCTTCAATATTTCCCGATTTCATCACATTCTTCACGAGCCGATCTTCTAATGAATGGTAAGTAATAATGGCAATTCTACCACCAGGCTTCAATACTTCTGACGCACTGTTTAGCATTTCTTTCAAGGCAATCATTTCTTGATTAACCTCTATGCGTAAAGCCTGAAATAGTTTAGCCATCTCTTTTTTCTCTCGCTCTCGCTTAAAAAGAGGTTCAACAACGGATTGAAGATCCCTTGTTGTAAGTATAGGTGCTTTCTCCCTGCTGTTTACAATCGCTGCAGCAACCTTATACGAATTTTTAATTTCTCCATAAAGATAAAACATATCAGCAAGTTGCTGCTCGTCGTATTCTTGTAAAATGTCTGCCGCAGTCTTTTGTGCCCGTATGTTCATACGCATATCAAGTGGAGCATTAAAGCGGAAAGAAAATCCTCTGAATTCATCGTCGAGATGATGACTGCTAACTCCCAGGTCTCCTAATAACCCATCTATTTGTTTTACGCCATAATAGCGTAGCCAATTAGCAAGATACCTGAAGTTAGAACGTACGAATGTAAAGTTTTCTGGTTTCTTGCCATCACTGTTCAGTTCGTAAATATTCCGTTCAGCATCGGCATCTTGGTCGAAGCTATATAAGTGTCCGTTCTTGCTTAGACGCGAAAGAATTTCTTTGCTATGTCCACCACCACCAAAAGTAATGTCTACATAGATGCCATTTGGATTGATGTTCAAACCATTAACACTCTCGTAAAGCAAAACTGGAACATGATATGTCTCAGCGGTTTTAACCATCTCTTTCTAGATTATTTTTCTGTGATGAGTGCCTTTGTTCTTCCCGAATCTCCCATAATAGTTTCTAATGCTTCGCTAAAATCGTCTGGGGCAAGGAACGCCCCTTCGTCTTCGTTGTTCCAAATCTCAATGCAGTCGTCCATGCCAATGAATTTGATTTGTTGGTTGATGTTAGCCATTTTTAAATATCGTTTTGGTATCAGGAAACGACCATTTCCATCAAGCACGATAGTTTCAACATCCGATACAAATTGACGATATACCATCTGGTCGCGTTTGTTCCAACGATTTAGATGATTACGGAGATTATCGAGCATTTTATTCCACACAGACTGAGGGTAGATAACCAGGCAAGGTTGGAAAACATCTTTCTTCATAATCAACGATTCTTCGCCAGATGTATTCAAAATCTTGCGGAAAGTGGCTGGTAAAAAGGCTCTCCCCTTAGTATCAGTCTTGGCTTCTATACTCCCTAAAAATCGCATGCGTACTTTTTATATCTAAAATCCGCTCCAAAGTTAAGCAAAATTCCCCACATTCCACCCCTTTGCTCCACAAACTTTGTTTCATTCTCTTATTTTTAATATATTTAACGTAAGTGTATTGTATCTGGAAAGCTGAGACGCAACCTGTTTGTCTGTATTTTAATACAGAAATTAATACTATAAGATATTTTTTTTATAAAAAAGTGGGCTATGTCAAAAGGTTTAATTACATTTGCATTCGATTTGAGAACTCGAAGAACTTAGGAAGCACATAGAGACACAGTATGGAAAAGACCATTGATATCCAAAAGATATTGTACGGGAAGATGGGTTCAAAGGCAAAGTTTGTTCCTCGTTTTCTGATTAATTGGATTAGAAATCTTATCCACGAAGACGAGGTTAATCAATTTCTATGGGAGAATAGAGATAAAACTGGTACAGAATGGCTTACCGAATGTGTACACTATCTGCAAATGACACTCGAAATAGAAGGCTTAGAGAATTTACCCGATAAAGGCGATGGTAAACTTTATACTTTTGTCTCTAATCATCCTCTTGGCGGACAAGATGGGGTTGCATTAGGTTCTATCATTGGTAAGCATTACGATGGAAAATTTCGTTATCTTGTTAACGACCTTCTGTTGAATTTACCAGGTCTTCAACCTGTTAGCATTGGAATAAACAAGACGGGCAAACAAAGTAGAGACTTTCCGCGCATGGTAGAAGCGGGATTTAGTAGCAACAACCACATGTTAATGTTCCCTGCGGGATTGAATAGTAGAAAGCAAAATGGTGTGATTTCTGATTTGCCTTGGAAAAAAACATTTATAACGAAGAGTGTAGAGTACCACAGAGATGTAGTGCCTATCCATTTTAGTGGGCAGAACTCTGAACGATTTTATAGAATAGCCCATTTCAGCGATAAATACATAAAGAAAGTAAATCTTGCAATGTTCTTTTTAGTCGATGAAATGTATAAGAATGTTGGTAAAACCTTTCGAGTTAGTTTTGGAAAACCTATTCCATGGCAAACTTTCGATGATAGGAAAACACCAATAGAATGGGCACAATTCGTAAGAAACAAAGTATATGAACTTTAAAAGTCCATTTGTTCTAAAATAGTGCGAAATGAGCGATGCTACAAAAGCAATGATATGAAGGAAGAAGAAATTATCCAGCCAGTCAGTAAAGAACTTTTAAAAAGCGAACTTACTCCCGACAGATTACTGAGAGTTACAAATAAAAGTCATAATGACATATATGTGTTCTCGGCAATCGATGCGCCAAATTTAATGGACGAAGTAGGAAGGTTGCGCGAAGAAGCTTTTCGGAATGCCGGTGGAGGTACAGGAAAAGCTAAGGATATCGATGAATTTGATTTAATGCCAGATTGTTGCAAACAACTTATAGTCTGGAATCCTGATAATGAAGAGATTATTGGTGGTTATCGATATGTATTTGGTGCTGATTGGAAACTTGGAAAAGACGGGCAGCCTATTCTTGCTACCAGCCACATGTTTCATTTTTCTGATAAGTTCCTGAAAGAATATGCTCCTTATACCGTTGAACTGGGGCGTTCTTTTGTATCTTTGGGTTACCAGAATGTTCGTGAAAACTCTAAAAGTATTTTCGCTCTCGATAATCTTTGGGACGGATTAGGTGCACTTACCGTCTTAAATCCAAATTGTAAATACTTCTTTGGAAAAGTAACTATGTATCCATCGTATATTCGTAGAGGACGTGATATGATACTTTACTTTCTAAAAAAGTTTTTCGATGATAAGGAAAATCTTATTATTCCGATAAAACCGCTTAAAATAGAAACTCCATCTTCCGAATTCGAGTCATTGTTTAATGCTTCCTCTTTCAAAGAAAACTATCGCATATTAAACAGAGAAATTCGTAAGTTAGGTTTCAATATTCCTCCTTTGGTAAATGCCTATATGAATCTTTCTCCTACAATGAAACTTTTTGGAACAGGCATAAATAATGGGTTTGGAGATGTAGAAGAGACAGGTATTCTTATTGCCGTTGACGAAATATTCGAGGAAAAACGTGTACGGCATATTGAAAGTTTTGTAAACGCTCACCCCGAAGCTCTCAATATAACCAGTGGAGCAAATAATCTAATCTATAAAGAAAAGGATAGTAACTCTGATTTCGATAAATAAAAATTAGGAATTTATCGTTTCGCTCATTTATATTTTATTCAGCGAGAAAATAGAATTGCGTTTTTATTCGGCTGACGGTGATTAATAAGTACAGGAAACCATGTCTTTTTTCCTCATCTTGTTATATACATTTTTTCTTGCGGAAGAATGTTTTATTATCTTTATGACAAGAGCATTCAGTGCGAATTATATAGTCCTAAAAACTTTAATTACAAATCCCCGAAATTCTAATTATAATTTTTGATTTTATAATTAAAATTTCGGGGATTTGTAATAAGAACTTTTCTTCCACTTCCTCGATGATGTTTTCCTTTGTTGTTTGTTTTGTTTTTCGTGAATATTTTGTTCCGAAAACTTCAAGGGAAAACTCCTTTCAGTTTATCTTCTTTGGGGAAGGATTATTTAGTGCGGTTTTATCGAATAAATAAGAGCTCTCTATATTTGGGCAACGTCCACATTTCGTCGCTTACAATCAGCTCGAGTTTATCTATCTGATAACGTATTTCCTCCATCTGTGGAACAATGTCATCGTGATAAGCAATGGCTTTCTCTCGCTGACTATCTATCTTGTTTGCAACTTTTCTTGCCTCGATAAGTTCATCAACTCCTGTCTCTATGGTCTGAATGCGTTCTGCTATTTCTTTTAAAATCTTAATATTACGTTTGGTTATGCGTTCGCCTTCCTCTTTTCCAAAGATGTTTATCATGGAGCTTACGTTCTTTGCCAATCTGCTTTGGTAGTGAGTAACAACAGGAATGATGTGGTTCATTGCCAAATCGCCCATGACGCGTGCTTCTATCTGTATTTTCTTTGTATAGGTTTCCCATTTTACTTCGTTGCGCGCCTCTAATTCGCTACGAGTCATTACGTTCATTTGCTCGAACATTCGTACGGAATCATCGTGTAAATAGGCATCGAAACATACAGGGCAACTTGCTTCACAATCCAAACCTCTTTTTGCTGCTTCTTCTTTCCATTCTTCACTATAACCATTTCCATCGAAATGTATAGGTTTGCAAATCTTAATATCTTCGCGAACAACTTCTATAATAGCACTTGTCTGGTCTTCTCCCCGACTGATTAGTGCATCTACACGTTGTTTAAAGTTTGTCAGAGCTTCTGCAACAGCAGTATTCAAGACAATAAGTGCCGACGCACAATTGGCTTCTGAACCTACAGCACGCAGCTCGAACCTATTTCCGGTGAAAGCAAATGGCGAAGTACGGTTGCGGTCGGTATTATCTATCAACAATTCTGGAATTTCAGGAATGTCGAGTTGCATTCCTTGTTTTCCTTTCATGCTGAACAAATTCTTTTTATCGGCTTTTTCTATATGTTCCAACAAATCGGAAATTTGCTTACCAAGGAATGATGATATAATGGCTGGTGGTGCTTCATTCGCTCCCAAACGATGGTCGTTTGTAGCACTCATGACCGATGCCTTTAATACACCATTATGTTTATAAACTCCCATTAAAGTCTCTACAACGAATACGACGAAGCGTAGATTATCGTTTGCATTTTTGCCATTTTTGTGTAATAAAATTCCTGTATCGGTAGATAAGCTCCAGTTATTATGTTTTCCTGAGCCATTAATACCGGCAAAAGGTTTCTCGTGCAGTAGCACGCGGAAACCATGGCGATGTGCAACTTTCTTCATGACTGCCATTAATAGCATGTTATGGTCTACGGCCAAGTTGCACTCTTCAAAGATAGGTGCAAGCTCAAATTGTCCCGGTGCAACCTCGTTATGGCGAGTTTTAACAGGAATTCCGAGTTCCAATGCACGTATTTCGAGTTCTTTCATGAATGCTTGCACACGTTCAGGGATAGTCCCGAAGTAATGGTCTTCCATTTGCTGGTTTTTAGCAGAATCGTGTCCCATTAATGTCCTGCCAGTCAGCATAAGATCAGGACGGGCAAAATAAAGATCCTCATCGACCAAGAAGTATTCTTGTTCCCAACCTAAATTTGTATGGACCTTTTTTACATCGGAATAGAAATACTGGCAGACTTCTTTGGCTGCATTATCTACCGCACGTAAAGAACGTAGCAATGGTGCTTTATAGTCGAGCGATTCTCCTGTGTATGAAATAAAAATTGTAGGGATACAAAGGGTGTCGTCTATGATGAAAACCGGACTTGTTGGATCCCAAGCCGAATAACCTCGTGCTTCAAATGTGTTGCGAATACCACCAGATGGAAAAGAGCTGGCGTCAGGTTCTTGTTGTACAAGTAATTTTCCTGAAAATTCTTCAATCATTCCGCCTTTACCATCAGGTTCTATAAACGAATCATGTTTTTCTGCGGTCCCTTCTGTTAATGGTTGAAACCAATGCGTATAATGTGTGACACCATTATCTTCCGCCCATTTTTTCATTCCGTTGGCTACGCCATCAGCAATGGAACGGTCAAGACGTTCGCCATTTTCCATAACATCCATCATTTTGTTGAAAATGTCTATCGGAAGATATTTAAACATCTTTTCGCGGTTAAACACATATTTTCCGAATAATCCTGATGGACGCTGCTCTTTTGGAATTTCTAACTCTACGGGACGTTTTCTAAAAGCCTCTTTTACTACCTCAAATCTTAAGTTATCCATACTTATTTTTCTTTTAGCAAGTCATTATGATGCAAAAATAACCATTTAGTCGGAGTTTGCAAAATAATTATAATATTTTGATGGCTTTTTATAATAGAAAATAAGATAGGTCATTTTTATTTATTGTTCTTTGTATAAAAGAGGCGGTAGTTATATAATCTTTAAGAGTGTTCCTGCAATATGGGGTAAGGCTATATTTCGTTTTGGTTGGAGTGTGTTGTATATGTAATTCTGCTTCTACAAAATCTATATGATTTTCCATTATATATATTAATGTGTATTACTCTTCATTCTATTTTCTGAATTATAATTTTGAATAAAAAAATAGCCTATATTTACTCACGCAAACATAGGCCTTGCCACTTAACTAAATAACTCAAAAAATTACTTGACTCAATTCTCATCAGTGCATCTTCTCACGAAGACATACTAACTAACATTTGTTTGACTATTAACTTACTAATAACTATTTTGTATATTTGTAATCAAGATTTATCTCATAAGATGGTGCAAAGGTATAGATAAAAAAAAGTATTACCAACTATTTAGACGTCTTTTTTTTATGGAATTATGAAATTTTATGACTATAATTTTGACTCAAACGATGTTTTTGTTCTCTATTTCTAATAAATATAGCTGCATTTACCATTATTTACTATCTTCTAATGCTGATATGTTCTCTTTTTCTTGTAACCTTTGTGGAATATCTATGACAAAAGTATTATTATATGAAGGCTTTTTAGATGTTTCGAGACGTTTACGTGTAGATGATTTCACCTTGTTACAAGGACTTTTAAGTACAAAAGACAATTATTTTGTCTTTTCTTTCTCCGCCAAAACTAAAGTAATATCGTTGTAAGTTACATCGGGCGGGCATGCATCTTTAATATATTTTATACCTTCGTTGGGCGGAAGATTATTTGCTATGTGCCGAATGGTTGTTATTTTCTTTTCTTCTACAAAGTCGGTGGCTTGTAAATCACCACTTCTGACATACTTTGCAATATGATTTACGATAGTCTGCAGCGTTAGACCGCGTTCTTTAGCAATGGCTTTTAGGTTCATTCCTGCCTTATAAAGTTTGTAGCTTATGGTATGTGTGGCTTCTTTTTCCTTTTTATCAGCCTTTGTTTTACGTTTTTTATTGCGTTGTTTTGCTACATTTTCATCGCCCATTGATATTAAAATAGCCTCTTGTTTGCATTTAAGATAATGACTTGTGCTAAAGTCTTCCGTCATCATATCTTCCAACAACAATAATTTTGCTATTCTATTTTGTTCAAGATCAGCAATATTGTTGTCTATGCGTTTAATTGCTTCTTTGTTTTTACTTTCAATTCCTTTGGTTTGTTCTATCTGTTCTGGAAATATATTCGAAAGCTCATTGTAAAAATATTGTGCACTGTTCTTTATTCTATTTAGAAATTCTGGATTATGTAGTTCTGCTGTTGGAATACCTTTTATGAATAGTGTCCATTTCGTAGAAACGTTGAGAATGCGTTTTTGTAAATCTGTAAGTGTTGTTTGATGAAGTGCAATTAGTTTGGCGTGCTTATGAAAATATTCTACTAAAGTTCTAAAAAGAGCTGATTCGGCAGTAAATATTTCGTTAAAGTTGAATAATTCCAGCAGCATCAACCTGTAATATTCTTCTTTTAGCAATGGTAAATTCTTGATGCTTTCAACAGCCCGCATATTTTGTTGAGCAATATAGCTATCTACTCTTGCATCGTTGATAACTGCATTTTTGTTTAGTGTTGAAGCTAACACTAAACCTTCTAACGAACGGCATCTACTTAATGCAACATAAACTTGTCCAGATGCAAAAGCTTGTTGTGCATCTATTATTGCATGTTCAAAAGTAAGTCCTTGGCTTTTATGAATGGTGATAGCCCATGCCAATCGTAATGGATATTGTGTGAAAGTTCCTAATACTTCGCCTTCTATTTGTTTCGTTTGTTCGTTGAGCGTGTAACGCGTGTTTTCCCAAGTTTGTGGTTCAACTTCTATTGCTTCGTCCTCGTTTGGACAAGTTACTACGATTTTCTCTTTATCAATATAAGTAATTCTCCCAATTTTGCCGTTATAATATCTTTCGGAACGGTCGTTATGTATAAACATTACTTGTGCGCCACACTTTAATGTCAATTCATAGTCGGCTGGATAACTATTTTCGGGAAACTGTCCTTCTGTTCGTGCGCAAAATTTATATGCTTTCTCTTTAATCTGTTCTAATTGTCTATCGTTTATATTATCGGCAATGCGATTGTGAGTTGTCAGATGTATGTAATCGCTATTTTTGCCGGGATTGAAATTTGCTTGATAACGTTTATTTAAAATTTCAAAATCGTTGTCGGTTACATTGCCATTTCTAAAATGGTTCAATATGTTTATAAAAACTTCGTCTTGTTGTCTGAAAACTTTTGTCAGTTCTATTGTTACATATTGTGTACTTTGCAGTGCTTTGGAATCGAAGAAATAAGGTGTATTGTAATAGCGACTTAATAGTTTTTCTTCTTCCGGTTTCACTATAGGTGTAAGTTGTTGTAAATCTCCAATCATTAAAAGTTGCACTCCGCCAAATGGTTTGTTATGTTCTCTGAAGCGACGAAGTATTGAATCGATAGCATCGAGAATGTCAGCGCGAACCATACTTATCTCATCAATAATGAGCAAATCGAGCGTTCGCATAATTTGTCGCTTCTGTTTGCTATATTCAAAGCGTGGTTTTACCATACTTTCGGGAACGAAAGGCGACAGGGGGAGCTGGAAAAAGGAATGAATGGTTACACCATTCGCATTAATGGCAGCAACTCCAGTAGGTGCTACCACTATCATTCGTTTCGTGCTGTGTTGTTTTATTGCACGTAGAAAGGTTGTTTTTCCCGTGCCTGCCTTTCCTGTTAGGAAAATGCTGATGCCTGTGTGTTCTACAAAATCCCATGCATTGCGCAATTCGGTGTTCTTTTCCATTATTTTGTGGTATGGATATTATTCAGCAAATTTAAGAAAAAAGTATAAGAACAGCAAATTTGTATTGACGAAAATCAATTAAATTGATGAATGATAATAAAACAGCTAATATTGTTTATTCTCATCTTTATTTCTTGTCTAAAATGCGATATGCTTGTACCTTTGCACACGTAATAGGAAATAAGAACAGACCAAAGCATTCAAGATAATTCAATAGGTAAAAGGAAGAGGTAAAAGAGATTTTCAGGATTACATAATTTGGAATTGACTGGATAACAGGTCTGGAGAGGTAAAAAAGATAGTTGATTAGTTATTATTATAGAGTAAATAGTTTTAGTTAGTTGATGATTTGAGAAAGTAGAAAGGTGGTGTTTCGTGAAGCGAGGCGCCACCTTTCTGCATGTAAATTGCGAGTCGAAGAAATAATAATAATAAATTTTATTTTTCTAATTATAAAATTTTATCTTTTAATTAAAATTTTCGACGATTCTTATTAAAAAAGATTGATGGTTATAAAGAGTGGAGCAGAAGTTAATTACATTGATTTTTTAGCGTAACCAGTAGTAGTGAATATATTTTAAAAAAACGGACTTGCAATAGTTTATAGAACCTAATTGCAAGTTCGTTTTTAGTTAGCTTTCATAGCTTTTCTCCATAACATAAGTCACCGGCATCGCCAAAACCGGGAACAATATATTTGTGTTCGTTCAAGCCTTCGTCTATTGCACCGCACCAAATAGTAGTATTACTATCAGGAAAAGTCTTTTTTATATGTTCTATTCCTTCTGGAGATGCTATTACGCAAGCAACGTGAACATGCCGTGGCGTACCTTTAGACAGTATTGCCTTGTAGCCAAGTTCCATTGAACCACCTGTTGCCAACATTGGGTCGGCTATAATTAAAGTTTTACCATCTATATTAGGAGTTGCCAAATATTCTACGTGAATGCCCACTTCGTGGTGTTCCTTATCTTTATATTCCCTGTATGCACTTACGAAAGCATTGCCTGCATGGTCGAAGATATTGAGGAAGCCATTGTGGAAAGGAAGTCCTGCGCGGAAGATAGTGGCGAGCACAATCTTGTCGGTAGGCACGTTTATTTTTGAAATGCCCAGCGGAGTCTGTATTTCCTTCGTTTCGTACTGAAGTGTTTTAGAGATTTCGAATGCTTCGAACTCTCCTATTCGCATTACGTTGTTGCGGAAGAGGAGACGGTTTCTCTGGTAGTCCTTGTCGCGGATTTCTGCCATGTACTGGTTTACAATGGAGTTCTGTTCCGAGAAGTTAATGATTTCCATTTTTTCTTTATTATAGTCGGGTTATACAGGACGATAGTTTTTCATACGTCCAAAATTTCGGCAAAATTAAGAAATAAGTTTAGCATTTGCAACGTCTGAATAGCAAATATCTTTCAGTAATAATATTTTTTATATTCTTTAACCTTATAGCAATGTTATCGTTGCATTTTTTATATTTATGATTTTGCATTGCATCATAAAATTATTACCTTTGCGGTGTGTTTTTAAGGTAAAATTGTTACAAGATACGGATATTAATTTCAACATAATTTTATATTATAACAAATGGCAAAATTTGATAAGAGCGTACTTGCGAAGTACGGCATTACAGGTACAACAGAAGTACTTTACAATCCTTCTTACGAAGTATTGTTCAATGAAGAAACAAAAGAAGGTCTGAAAGGTTACGAGGTTGGTCAGGAAACAGAACTTGGTGCTATCAACGTAATGACGGGTATTTATACCGGTCGTTCTCCTAAGGATAAGTTCATCGTTGATGATGAAACTTCTCACGATACAGTATGGTGGGATTCAGAAGAATACCACAACGACAACCACCGCGCTACAAAAGAAGCATGGGCAGCTGTAAAGGACATCGCCAAGAAAGAACTTTCAAACAAGCGTTTGTTTGTAGTTGATGGTTTCTGCGGAACTCACAAGGACACACGTATGAAGATTCGCTTCATCATGGAGGTTGCCTGGCAGGCTCATTTCGTAACAAATATGTTCATTCGTCCAAAGAACGAGGCTGACTTCGATCAGGAACCAGACTTCGTTGTTTACAACGCTTCCAAGGCAAAAGTTGAGAACTGGAAAGAACTTGGCTTGCATTCAGAAACTGCTGTTGTGTTCAACGTAACTTCTAAGGAGCAGGTTATCATCAACACTTGGTACGGTGGCGAAATGAAGAAGGGTATGTTCTCTATGATGAACTACTTCCTGCCATTGAAGGGTATAGCTGCCATGCACTGCTCAGCAAATACCGATATGAACGGCGAGAACACGGCAATCTTCTTCGGTCTTTCTGGTACAGGCAAGACCACACTGTCTACCGACCCTAAGCGTAAGCTTATTGGTGACGACGAACACGGCTGGGACGACAAGGGTGTATTCAATTTCGAAGGTGGTTGCTATGCGAAAGTAATCAACCTCGACAAGGAATCAGAGCCTGACATTTACGGTGCCATCACACGCGACGCTCTCCTTGAGAACGTAACAGTAGACAAGAATGGCAAGATAGATTTCGCTGACAAGAGCGTAACCGAGAACACTCGCGTTTCTTATCCTATCTACCACATCAAGAACATTCAGCGTCCAGAGTCTCAGGGTCCGGCTGCAAAGCAGGTAATCTTCCTTTCTGCTGATGCTTTCGGTGTACTTCCTCCAGTATCAATCCTCGATTCTGAACAGACAAAGTACTACTTCCTTTCTGGATTTACAGCTAAGTTGGCAGGTACGGAACGCGGCATCACAGAGCCTACTCCTACATTCTCTGCTTGCTTCGGTCAGGCTTTCTTGGAACTTCACCCAACAAAGTATGCTGAAGAACTGGTTAAGAAGATGCAGAAGAGCGGTGCCAAGGCTTACTTGGTGAACACGGGCTGGAACGGAACAGGCAAGCGTATCTCTATCAAGGATACACGCGGTATCATCGATGCTATTCTGAACCACTCTATCGACGCAGCTCCTACAAAGCAGATACCTTACTTCAACTTCACTGTTCCTACGAAGTTGGAAGGCGTTGCGACTGAAATCCTCGACCCACGCGATACATACGCTGATGCAGCACAGTGGGAAGAGAAGGCCAAAGACCTTGCTGGTCGCTTCATAAAGAACTTCAAGAAGTACGAAACGAACGAAGCCGGCAAGAAGCTCGTAGCAGCTGGTCCACAGCTCTAATATATATAAGGTGTAACGAACGGACATATATTAAGATGTAACGAAGGCACCTTATTAAAACTTTTAAACTCACCTTTGCGTATCGCGGAGGTGAGTTTTTTTGTGTCCAAAAGAATGCATTGCAACGAAAGCATTAGTTAGCGTGAGTCGGGCGAATTATCAATGCACGGGGTCATCGTGTTTCAATCTTCAGAATACCGTTATTCACGGGGTCAGAGAACAGCTGTGTCTATGTGCTCCGAAACGCCATTCGTCGTAACCCTGTTGCGACGATTGCCGTAACTCCGTTGCAATTTTAGGAGCTGTTCAGAAGCGGGTTGCCTTCGAACCCACATCATTTTAATTTCATCGAACTGACATTATTTTTGTTAGAGTTTTGCAGAGGTCTCGGAACAGAAAAAGCCCACGATTGCAACGGCAATCGTGGGCTTTTGTATGATTGAATGTGTTATAGCACAAGTCTTACGCTTGCAAGACTTGCGCAACGGGTTTTATTTTGCCGGTGTCATCACCACTTCTACGTGGTTGCCGGCAGCGAGCAAGCCTTTCAGGAATGCTGCAATCTTCTCCGGAGTCAGGGCCTCAACGGCAGCCTTGTAGCCGGTTTGAATATCTACACCCAATGTGATATACTCGTTGAGAACATTTATCCAGTGATCATTGCTCTTTGCGCTGATGTCAGCCTGCTTGAGCATAAAGTCTTTAACCTTCTGTAATTTGTCAGCATCAACCTTTACACTGTTGTTCTTAATACCTTCGTTGAGAAGCTTAACAGCAATTTCAGCCTTCTTAGGATCCATCGGGCACTGTGCCTGAACAATGGCAAAGGTCTTGTCGGCTGCCTGATTCAAACCGCCACTTGCACCTACCGAATAGGCTGCTCCTTGGTCTTCGCGAATGTCCTTCAAGTAAACCATAGACAATACTTGGGCTGCAGCGTCTACAAGTACAGAGTTCTCTAAAGTGTACTTCATTGGCTGATGCCAGAACTCGAAGCTCATTGCCTTTGGAGTCTCTGACTTGAAGGTGAAATGGTTCTCAACTTTGCCCTTAGCGAGGCCTGGAATTTCCTTCCAGTTCTCTGCCTTGCCCTTTGGCAGACAGCCGATATACTTCTCGATAAGTGGGCGGAGAGTAGCCTCGTCGTAGTTTCCAACGAAGTAGTAAACGAACTGACCAGGGTTGGCATAGCGTTCTTTCCATATCTGGATTATGCGGTCGTAATTCACGCCTTTGAGTGTGTTCACTGAAAGAGGGGCATTGCGAAGCTCGTGATTGTAGAGCGTAACCGTTGCAGAGTCGCCAAATACACTTTCAGGAGAAAGGTTTTTATGCTTCAAAAACTCTTCGTACTGCTTCATGAGTGCGTTGAAAGCCTGCTCGTCTTTTGTTACATTGGTTAATTTGAGATAAACCAACTGCATCATGGTTTCAATATCCTTCGGTATGGACTGGCCGTCTATATATTGATAGTATGTACCGAGCGACAAGTTTGCACTTGCCTGTTTGCCATAAAGAGCCTTTATTAAGTCTTGTTTAGAGAAGTTTCCAAGACCACTATTGGCTATTACAGAATTGAACAACTTAAGATTGTCGAAGTCTGCCTTGCCATACAAGCTGCTTCCGCCCTTGGCTGTAGCGTAGAAACTTATGTCGTTGGCTTGGAAGTCGGTCTTCTTTAAGATAACGCGAGCACCGTTGCTCAATGTAAGTTCCTTGTAGCCGAGCTTCTTGTTCTCTGTTTCCTTCACTATCTTGCCAGCTTTTGGCAACTTCTTAACGTCCAGCAATGGTTCACTCTTTACATTATCAACGTATGGAGTAATCTTTTCTGCACGCACTTCCTTGATGACTTGTGCCATCTGTGCTTCTGTAATGTTTGCCTTTCCAGGCTTGTCCTGTGCGAAGATGTAGACAACGAGGTTGCTGTCCTTGTCCGAAATAAGCTCTTTGGCATACTCGTTCACTACCTGATAGTTCAGTGCAGGCATCTCAACGAGCTGCTTCATAATCTTGTATTCGTCTTCCTTGCTTGGTATTGGCTCGTTCTTCAGGAAGTGGTCGCGCAGTTCGTCGCCGTATTCGCTGTTGGTTGTCTTGTCGCGATTGGTATAATCAGACTCGATTTGTGAGAGATACTCCTGCTTTGTACGTTCAAATTCAGTTGGCGTAAATCCGTATTGGCGTACACGTTGAGCCTCGCGATAGATGGCTTTTAATGCTTCCAAGTCCTTGCCTTCCTTGGCAGAGCCCCCCAAGTTGAATGCTTCTTTTGTGCTTGAAAGCATATAGTTGCCGTCATAACAATATGCCATGGTGAAAGGACAGTCGGCTTTCTGCTTCATTTCGCTGAAACGTTGGTTTAGCATCATGGTTATCATGGTCTTCATATAGCTGTCAATGTAATATGCCTGACTTGTTTTCATTTCGTCAGGGAATACGTCGTGCTTCATCATGATGCCGATAGTAGTGTTCTGCATCTCCTTATCCTTGTCGAAGACATAGATGGCTTGTGCGTTGTCTTGCACCGGAAGCTTCGTTACCTGGGCTGCGTTGGCAGGAACTTTAGCATTAGCCCACAGCTTCTTAATCTGTGCTTCGATGTGGTCTACGTCTACATCGCCCACAACGATGATACATTGATTGTCCGGACGATACCATTTGTGATAGTAATCACGGAGAGCTTGATACTTGAAGTTGTCTACCACGCTCATCAAACCGATAGGCAAGCGAAGTCCGTACTTGTTGTTAGGATAGAGCTTTGGCAACGAACGGTCGTAGATACGCATCATAGCATTCTGTCCTAACTGCCATTCTTGGTGAATGACACCACGTTCCTTGTCTATTTCCTTGTCGTCGAGTGTCAGACCGTTCGACCAGTCTTTCAAAACCAACAAGCAAGAATCGAGTGCTGTCTGACGCTTTGTCGGAACGTTGCTGATGCGGTAAACAGTCTCTTCGATAGAGGTGTAAGCGTTCAAATCGCTGCCAAACTGCACGCCGAGTGAGCGTGTAAACTCCAACAGAGTAGAGTCTGGAAAGTGTTCGGAACCATTGAATGCCATGTGTTCAAGGAAGTGAGCCAAGCCACGTTGTGGTTCTTCTTCCTGAATAGAGCCGACACGCTGTGCAATATAAAAGTTTGCTACGTGTTCTGGCCAGTTGTTGTGCAAGATGTAATAAGTCAGCCCATTGCTGAGTTTACCCTGCCTCACGTTCTTATTCATAGGAATAGACCCAAACTGCTGTGCGTTTGCCATTCCTGCAACAAAGAACAAGGCTGCAAAAAGGAAATGTTTTAGTTTCATTTTATAAGTTAGATTAAAAATATTGTTTACTAAGTTGCACAAAGGTACTTATTTTCCTATAATAATTCAGCATTTTTCTTATATTTCTATGGTTGTCTTGTTAAATATAGAGAAAGTCATTGCTATTTTGTCTTTCTTTTATGTTTCCCACTTCATCGGTAACTAATAAAATCTTTGTACAGCACAGAATATTTATCATTAGTAAGGATTTTGTCTGATGGAACGAGCCGATTACTTTATACATTCCGCTCTTATAGTTCTATTTATACCTGTATATAATACGACTTTCAACGGACTTTTGCAAATTATCTAAGCTTAGATAGAAGTTTCTCTAAGCTTAGATACAAATCTACTAAAGCTTAGATACAAATTTATCAAAGTTTTGAGAAATTAACTTGATGCCTATATAACGAATATGGGGCATAGAGAAAATAAAACGGAACTGGTAAATAATTATGATTTCATCGGTATATTAGTCGCAAATTGCACAAGGTATTGATTTCTAACTATAGTTATTCCACCTTATTATATATATGGGTAAAGGAAACAGAGATAATGGTAAAACTCATGGGAACTGATACTGCAAACATAAAGCAGATAATTAATTGCTAAAACTTGATTAATCTTTTTTTTTGCCGTACCTTTGCCACAAAGTATAGAAGATGACTGTTTTAAAAGTTATAGCCAAAGTTTTAGAGGAAGTAAGTCTGCCTATTAGGAACAATTTTTGCTTTTTCTTCTTTATGTATCTCGTTGGTATTGTTGTTTCGTATGCGGAACTTCCTGCTAACAGAGAAGATGCATCGGTATATGGAAACCTTTGGTTAGAACTGTTTTTCGACCTCTACATCATTTGTATTTTACTTTCGCTGATACCTAAACGTGTGCGTTGTTGGCTGACTGGAGCATTTTATGTAGTAGCCTACACCACAAGCATAGCCGATCTTTTTTGTTGGGTGAAGTTCCAATCGCCCTTAAATCCGTCAATGTTACTGTTGGCTGCAGAAACCGATAAGCGCGAAGCAAGTGAATTTCTAAGTAGCTACATCAATTCAGAAGTGCTTACATCGAGTGTCGGATTGCTGTTGCTTATAGTTGTCGTGCATTGTTTGTTTGCAGTGTGGAATATTTATCGCAGACGGAAAAACATAAGACTTCCAATGTGGATAGGCATATTGAAAGACAAAAGTGCCTGTTTTATCGGGCTAATCGCACCCTTTTTGCTTGTAATATCGGCTGTTTCGTCTTTCCACAATAAACGCGAGATGGTGCAGATGTTCTCGTTAAAGACGATAGGTGCAGTAGAACACGAACTTACTACACCTGATTGTGCTGTATTTTACACACCTGTCTATCGACTTGTATTCAGTCTTTATGCCAACCATTTGGCATCGCAACAAATAGACAGGCTGGTAGAAGCGAAAGACCATGCGACCGTTCAAGGTTGCACTTTCGATGCAAAGAACATAGTTTTGATTATCGGCGAAAGTCTCGGACCTCACCATTCGCAGCAGTACGGATACTTTATGAAGACTACGCCACACCAAGTTGCGCTGGAGAAATCGGGGCTTCTCATACCTTTCACCGACGTAGTAGCACCGTGGAACCTTACGAGTTTTGTTTTTAAAAACATCTTTTCAATGCACGTTGTTGGTCAGGAAGGCGAATGGTGCGACTATCCGCTCTTCCCACAATTGTTCCGCAAGGCAGGCTATCATGTGTCTTTCATCACCAATCAGTTCCTTCCGCAAGCCAAAGAAGCCGTCTACGACTTCAGTGGAGGCTTTTTCTTGAATAATAAAGAACTGTCGCAATCGATGTTCGATACTCGGAATACACGCTTGCATACCTACGATGAAGGATTATTGACCGACTATGACAGCAGGCTGAAGGCAGAAAACAAGGAACACAACCTGATTATATTCCACCTGATAGGTTGCCATGTGTCGTACAATCGGCGCTATCCAGCGGATAGAAAGCATTTTAAAGCATCAGATTATAAGCAGAAACGCCCGGAACTAACGCTGCAACGGCGTTATATGGTGGCACACTACGACAATGCCGTGCTGTACAACGACTCGATAGTAGACCAGATAGTGAGACGTTTTGCCAATGAAGAAGCTGTGGTAATCTATATGCCCGACCACGGTGAAGAGTGTTTTGAAGGCAAACGAGACATTATATGCCGCAACCATTCTGCCAAGATTGATTACGACTTAGCACGCTACGAATTCCGAGTTCCATTCTGGATATACTGCTCGCCCAAATATATAAAGAGGCACCCAGAAGTGTTTGCACAAATAAAAGCAATAAGGCATAAACGTTTTATGACCGATGCTTTACCCCATCTGCTGCTCCATTTAGGTGGTATAAAGGCGAAAGACTATCACGGCGAATACGATATTCTGAGTCCACAATACAACGAGGAGCGTCCACGAATACTTAAAAACACGACTGATTACGACGACCTGGTGGTTGCACATAAACGAAAAACTGCGATGAAACCGTAGATTATTGACGTAAGAAAGTAATATACATGGATAGTAGAACGAACAAAACAATAAGTCGAAGAGCAGTGGGGAAGATGTTAAATCGCACAGAATGCAACATCTTGCGCGGCATTGCCATTGCCGGTATAGTGCTTCATAACTACTGTCACTGGCTTCGCCCCATCGTAAAAGAGAACGAATACCAGTTCAATCAGCACAATGTGGACTGGTTCAACAACATTATGGCGCACAGTTTCACCGAGCTGACGTTTTTTCATCTGCTTTCTTTCTTTGGTCATTACGGCGTGCCCATCTTCCTTTTCTTGTCGGCTTACGGCTTGGTAATGAAATATGAATCGGGCAATGGCACCGCAAATCAGCCGAGCACATATCGCTTTTTACGCTTCCATTGGCTGAAACTCTTCCGTATGATGATAGTGGGCTTTGCCGTATTCGTATTGATTGATGCAATAACTGCGGGGCAACACCATTACGAAGTGATGGACATTGTGGCACAAATGGGCTTGTTCAACAACCTTCTGCCCAATCCCGACGACATAATATGGCCTGGTCCTTATTGGTTCTTCGGCTTAATGCTTCAACTATACATCGTTTACCGCTTGTTCTTGTACAGAAAGGGCTGGACGTGGGTGGTGTCTTTCATTGTTGTTTGTACCATCATCGAATTGCTGTGCGACCCTAATGGCGAACCATTAAACCGTTGGCGATATAATTTTATTGGTGGAATGCTGCCTTTTGGTTTGGGTTTGCTCTGCGCAAAGTATATGCGAGACGTGCCTTTGCGTATTTACGGAGCAACGTTTATAGGCTCGTTGCTCTTCATTCGGTCTGGTAGTAACTACTTTTTTACATGGCTTTTCGTGCCAATGTTTGTGTGTTTAGCAAGTATCAGCTTTGTAAAACTGCTTTCGTATTGGAATCGGTGTTATCCCAAATATACTTTTGGGGTGGCAAAAACGTTTGAATGGTTAGGTGTTATATCAGCAGCACTGTTTATTTCGCACCCTATTACACGGAAAATAACTATTCCGATATCGCGTAGTGGAGATTATTGGACAGGACTGTTACTCTACATTATTACTTCTGTTTGTGTCGCTTGGCTGTTCAAAGAAATAATGAAACGTGTACCATCGCCAAAACTTTGATATGAGAAGAAAAGGATTAGAACTTGCAGATATTAGCCGGTTCCGTGGAGAACTGATGGGCTTGGCAATATTGTTTGTCATGCTTTTCCATGTAAGCGTACCTCGTACAGATATGTTCTTCGGACTTCATCGTATCGGAAATATAGGTGTCGATATGTTTTTCTTTCTCAGTGGTGTAGGACTTTGGCATTCCTGGACGAAAAGTTCCGATACAATGCGGTTCTATCAAAAGCGACTTTTACGAATTTATCCTGCATGGCTAATTGTAGCATCGCTGTATTACATTCCTGATTTCTTTTCTATTCCATGGTTGCAACATCATGGGAACAGTACGGATATAATCGATTTAATCGGTGATATTACGATAAATTGGGACTTTTGGATACACGATGAATTAACGTTCTGGTATATCCCCGCAACTATGATGTTGTATTTGGTTACACCTGCTTACTTGACACTTATTGTGAAACACCCCATATACCGATGGATTCCTGCCGTCATGATGGTTTGGTGTGTGGTTGTTCAATATGTTTTGCCCATCTATAATGTTGTAGGACACCTTGAAATATTCTGGAGCCGTGTACCTATTTACTTTATTGGACTTAATTTTGGTGCTGCCGTAAAAGAAAAACGAGTTCTGGAAAGTAGTTCCATTTGGCTTGTTCTCTTAGTTTTTTTAGGAACATTTGCTACTTGTGTTTATTTGGAACAAGTACGACATGGACGTTTTCCCTTGTTTTTGGAACGTCTGATATATATACCGCTCACAATAACAGGAGTATTCCTGCTTTGCAAAACATTAGGTTGGTTGTCGAATAAACGTCTGAACAAGGTTCTTATATTTGTGGGAAGCATAAGTTTAGAAATCTATTTACTGCACAACCACTTTATACTTATCTATATAGAACAACTTAGATGGCATTATTGGTCAAAGTTTTTTGCAACACTTGTTATAGTGCTGCCCTTTGCGTGGCTTCTACATAAAGGTGTAGAAAAACTAACAATGATAATAAAAAAGAATTAAGACTATGAAGGAGATTATCAGATTAGTACGCCCACATCAGTGGATAAAGAACCTTGTAGTGTTGTTTCCTGTCTTCTTTGGTAGGGCTTTGGGTAATATAGAATCGCTTTACGAAGGTTGTATAACGATGATGGCATTTTCTTTTATAGCTTCTTCCATATACTGTTTGAACGATATTGTTGATGTAAATGATGACCGTCGGCACCCGCAAAAGTGCAATCGTCCTTTAGCTTCTGGCAGAATAAGCATTACACAAGGTTATTGTATTATGGCAGTAATGGTGATTTTATCGATTGTTTCGCTTATTTTCTTGCCTGCCCACCGTATTGAAACGGGTGGCGTTATTGTTTTTTATTGGGCTTTAAACGTTGCTTATTGTTTATTTCTAAAGCAACATGCCATTATAGACGTTTGTGTTGTTGCGTTTGGTTTCGTATTACGTATTCTCGCAGGAGGTATCGCAACCGATATTCGATTGAGTAAATGGATAGTTTTAATGACTTTCCTTTTGATGCTATTTCTTTCGTTTGCCAAGCGTCGCGACGATGTTTTACGTATGAACGAAACTGGCGAAGCACCGCGGAAAAATACTATTCGTTATAATCTGACCTTCATAAATCAAGCCATTACCATAACTGCAAGTGTTACATTGGTATGTTACATTATGTACACAGTAAGCCCTGAAACAATCGCAAATTTCCATACAGACAATCTCTATCTAACAAGTGTTTTCGTCCTTCTGGGTTTGTTACGGTATATTCAGCTTACAGTAGTAGACAAAAAGAGCGGTGATCCGACAAAAGTCCTTATTCACGACCGTTTCATTCAATTTATTGTATTGGGCTTTGGACTAACATTTCTTGTTATAATATATTTCTTATAGTATGAAAGTATATGCCTTCGATTTTGATGGAACATTGACGAAAAAGGATACTTTTGTCGAATTCATCGAATATTCTAAAGGATATGGGAAAACTTTTTGGGGACTTATGTTGTTTTCTCCTATCCTTGTGTTAATGAAATTACGTCTATATCCTAACTGGAAAGCCAAACAGCGTATATTCTCATGGTTCTTTAAAGGAATGGAAATAGACGAATTTAATAAACTTTGCCAAAATTTCGCAACAGCAAAACAAGACATAATCCGCCAAAGTGGATTAGAAACGATTCGTAAAGCACTTAGCCAAGAAGATAGTGTGATTGTTATTACGGCAAGTATAGAAAACTGGGTGAGACCTTTCTTTCAAGAATTTGGAGATAAGATACGAATCGAAGGCACACAGATAGATGTCAGATTAGGCATTATAACAGGCAGCTTTTTAACAAAGAATTGCTATGGACAAGAGAAAATAAAGCGATTAAAAAGAGCATTTCCATATAGAAAAGCCTACAAACTAATTGCCTTTGGTGACAGTAAGGGCGATAGTTATTTACTAAAAGAGGCAGACGAAAGCTACTATAAGCCTTTCCGGACGAAACGGAGGATAAACTTCGATGAAATCGTTCGTTTTTGTGTTGTAGGTGTTTTAGCTACCGCACTTCAATATGGAATATATCTTTTATTAATTAAATGGATCGACCCACGAATTTCTAATACCATTGGCTATTTGTTAAGCTTTATGTTTAACTATATAGCATCGACGAAATTTACTTTTAAAGTTAAATCAACAGCAAAGCGTGGAGCAGGCTTTGCTGTCGCACATCTTGTCAATTATGGATTACAAACTATACTTTTAACTTTCTTTCTTTGGTTCGGATTGCCTAAGACAATTGCCATGATTCCTGTTTTCGGTATATGTGTTCCTATAAATTTCCTATTAGTGCGTTTATTCTTAAAACGACAATAGGATAAGTTTATGGGTAAGACTTACCTACGAACACTTGTGAGGTATATTATAAATGTGTATCTTTGCAACTCTTAATCAAGAAGTAAATGTCTGTATCAGGTGTTTTTGCAATAAAAAAAGAAGAGCGTTTATTAGCATTTTCTATGCTTTTAGTCTTCTTGGCATTTAATGCACTGCTCATAAGTAGCCATTTTGGAGTCTATACAATGGGAGCGCATGGAGGTTTTTGGTCGCTGTTCACCAAAAATTTCCGTATGTCTGGTTACGATAATTGGTCATGGATTACCATTTCTTGTATGCGAGTCCACTTTGAAACCATACGGCATCCACTATTTTTAACACTGCTTTATCCTTTGTATTGGCTCGACCATTGGCTTATAAATGCTGTGGGGATTAATTTTGCAGTATTCTTTATGGCTGTTATCGTTGTTTTTTCAGCATTCTATAGTGTTATTTTCACTTACCGGATTTTGTGTGAGGTATTAGATTTGAAGCGAAAAGACGCAACTTTACTCACGCTTTTCTTTTTCTCTTTCGGTCATATTCTTGTTCCAGCAATGGTCCCCGACCATTTTATAATATCCTTAATGTTGCTTACACTTACACTTTATATTGCAGGAATGCGGCAAAAGCAAGGAAAGTTAATAAAAGCGTGGGAATCTTTCCTTCTAATGTTCTTTACGGCAGGAATAGCTGCTTCGAATGCAGGAAAAACAATCTTGGCTGGTATTTTTACAAACGGTAAAAAGCTCTTTAGTTTTAAATATCTTGTAGTGGGTATTCTGCTCCCTTTAGCTTTACTGTTTGGAATACAACAAATACAATACTATCAAGTAGAAGTTCCGCAAGAAGAAGTAACCAATAAAATTGTAAAAAACAATAAAAAGAAACAACCTGGAAAATTTGAGGCTCATACAAAAGAACGCAATGCATGGTTGCAAGCACATACGGGACGCGCAGCGAGCAGTGAAGGGATAGGAAAGCTGATGGATATTTCTACTTCTCGAACTCAAACATTAATCGAAAATTTCTTTGGCGAGCCCATTCAGCTACACCAAAAATATCTTCTAAAAGATGTATCTTGGGATCGCCCCATATTTGTAAAGTATAGTTGGATAGCCAATTATGTCGTTGAAGCATTAATAGTATTGCTTTTCATTATCGGAATTTTAGCAGGTTGGCGTTACAAGTTTATGAAAATGCTTCTGTTATGGTTTGCCTGCGACTTTACGTTGCACATTATTATGGGCTTTGCCATCAATGAAGTATATATTATGACAGCAGGCTGGGCTTTCATAATTCCTATTTCCATCGGATATTTGCTGCGTATTCTTTCTCATCAGTCTCGACTTATTTTGCGCATTATATTGCTGGCATTAACAAGTTGGTTATGGATTTATAACGGCGGACAAATCATTTGTTATCTCATTCAATGAAAGCTATTGTAGGTTTCCTTAGTATTAAGAGAGAAGAACACCTACCAGTGGGCTTATTCTTTGTGTGGCAACTATTGTTACAAACTCTTGCCATTACAAAATATGTACCATTATTTACGAATCCATCGAGCAATTACTATAAATTGTTTGTAGACAACTACCATCTCTCTGGTTTCGATCCTTTAACCTATTTGGTAGTTTCCGATTGGTCGTTAGCATTCGATGTAAACCGACACCCACTGTTGGCACTCTTTTATTATCCTTTTGCGTTGTTAAACGAATTGCTCATTTATATTACGGGAACAAACTTTGCCATTTATATAGTTGCATGTGTTTTGCTATTCTTCTCTACCTGTGGTTTTGTTCTTATGTTGCGTATTTTGCGCCAAATCATCGGTATATCTTCTTTCGATTCAGCGCTTCTTGCATTCTTTCTCTATTCTTTTGCTCACGTTTTACTTTCAAGTATAGCTCCCGACCATTTCATTTTGTCGATGTTTATGCTTTTGCTCACGTTGTATATTGCAGGAAAATGTATGAAAGAACAGAAAGAAATGGGCATTTGGCAAACTGTTCTATTGTTTTTGCTTACTGCAGGCATATCTCTGAATAATGGCTTAAAAATATTTCTTGCCAATCTTTTTACACGAGGCAAACGATTTTTCACTATAAAGAACCTTCTTTTAGCAATTATTCTACCCTCTGCAGCCATCTTTACAATTGGAGAATGGCAACACGAACAGTTTATTGCCGATAAAGTAACAGCATTAAAAATTAAAAAGCGTAATGCCATTAAGGCAGAACGCAAGGCTATGTTTGCTGCATTTAAAGATACTACCCACATTAAAGATAGTGTAAAACAAGAGAAAGTTTTCCAAAATATGTGGAGAGAACATCGCAGAAATGTGTTGAGAGCAGAAGATAAACAACCACAAAAAGCACATTCGGGCAAACCAGTAAGTAAGCTACGTTTTCTGAATTGGACAGATATTTCTACTTCTCGTACAGAAACGATTGTGGAAAATTTATTTGGCGAATCCATACAGCTACATCAAACGCATAAATTAGAAGATATAATGAAGACACGTCCTGTTATTGTTTCCTATAATTGGGCAGTCAATTATATTGTAGAAGCTATAATTTTTCTCCTTTTCATCGTAGGAATTTGGTGTGGACAGCATTCTAAATTTTTGTGGCTCTTCCTTTCTTTTGCTGCATTAGATATGGTATTGCACATTGGTTTAGGCTTTGGCATAAACGAAGTTTATATAATGGCTGCTCATTGGATTTATGTTATACCTCTGTCTATTGCTTTTCTTGTGCACAAAAGCTATGGAAAAAGACTGTTCGGAGTGCGTACTTTGCTTGTCCTGCTTACACTGTATCTCGTTGTCTACAACGGTTCATTGCTCATCAAGTATTTGTATTTTTAAATATTAGTAGTTATGAAAGCAAGTGTCTCTATCGTTTTATGTACTTACAATGGGGCAAAATACCTCAGCGAACAGTTAGATTCTATTCTCGCACAGACATATCCGCCGCACGAAATAATAATACAAGACGATAATTCTACCGATGAAACCGTTGATATTATTCACGAGTATGCTCGTAAATATAGTTTTATGAAGTTTTTCAAAAACAATTCTGAGCATGGTGTAAATGGTAATTTTATTTCTGCTATGCAACGAGCCACAGGCGATTATATAGCAATTTCCGACCAAGATGATATTTGGGAAACAGACAAAATAGAAAATCAGATGAATAGTATTGGTAAAAACTTACTTTGTTCTGGTTTTTCGCGTCCTTTTTCCACCGATGGCTCGTTTGCCTATTTCGACCATCGAAAACGTAATGTAAGCGTAGTCCGAATGTGTTTCTTGGGGCTCCCCGGACATACATTGTTGTTCCGCCGTGAACTTGTAAATATGTTGCCGACATTGGAACATTCAATTTACAAATATTCTATGTACGATGCTGCACTTTCAATAACGGCAGCTGCACATAAAAGCATCGTATTCATCGACAAAATACTGGTTAATTTCCGCCGACATTCTGCAGCGACTACCTATAACGATTATAAAAAAAGTTTGCCATCGTGGCAAAATGCTTTATACATGTTGCGGTGGGGAATAAAGCATTACAAGGAAACAAGAAAGCGCATACGTCCTATTTTTGCAGCAAAACTGTTGCTTTTAAATTATGTAAATGCTAATAACGACGAGGCAAATGCTGCAAAAACGATACTCGAATTAGAATTGCAAAACGGCATTTTACCTTTTTTAAAATTGCAATATTGCTGTATGAAGAATTATAAGCACCTATTTCATACCGAAGGAAAAGGATTTTTACGATTCATTCGTGCAGCTCTTTATCCCATTATGCAGCTACAAATGTATGCACAATAGTTACTTTGTTATTCAACCTATCCTAAAAATTATGTAAACAAATTTTGTTTTAAATAAATTCTAAAAAATAATAAGTAGAAATATGCTGGTACAAATCTTTGGTTTCGCCATTCTATCTTTTATACTTGTGGTAATGTATGGCATTAAGTTTAAGCCTAAAAGTGAAGTACTTCCTATGTTAAGCGTACTTGTTTGTATGCTTTTAAGTAAAATACTGCGTCAATTGTTCAATTTAAATACCATAGAAGTAACACTGCTTTCTATTTTCTATTTATTCTTGTTAGCGTTACTCCTCAAGATTTTTGTATCAAATAAATAGTCTATATTTAAAATAATATATGGTAGATTTCAACGAAATTATGCCTTTCTAAATTTTATATGAAAAATTATTTCTTTGTAATATAAAAACGATGCATTTATAATATAAAAAAAATATTTTCTTATTATATTTTTTATGTATAAGTTAGAGTTTTTTTCTTAGCTAAAATAAGTTATAATTTCAGTGAAAGCTTTTCTCACGTCATACGTCCTAGTAAAATAAAGATAAAAGTAAGGGGTACCTATTGCGAAACCTACGAAATAAAATACTGCCCCACGCCAATCTTTCTCCTTAATATTCTTGTACATTTTAAATAATATTCCTAAATCACAGTAAACGACAAAGATAGCTGCTAGTATATGTAATACACTTAATATAACTCCTAACATATAATTTCTTTCCTTAATTCCGCAGTATTATTCCTTGTGAGGTACTTTTATATATTGAAGTGACATTTTTGGGATTTATCCATTGATATGGGGATTTTCTGGGGTTCTTGGTTCTTGCATAATCATGAAATCCCCCACCCAAACCAATGGGGAAGTATGATAACCACAAAGAAATACTGTTTATTCAATGAAGACCTCAGAGTAGTATGCTTTATTTGTATATAGGTTCAGAACGTTCTGCCTTCCAGTGCGCACCCATTTTGCTGGCACGCTGACAAAATGCAGGATAAAGGCTTTCAGCCTGCTTGTCTTTTTCAATGGCTTGACCTTATCGCTGATATGACGGACGAGATAGAGATAGAAGTTCTTCAGCATGGCGGTAACCATCATGAAAACCATGTTCTCAGCCATAAAGGAAAAGGGCAGATGCGACCATCCGAAGTCATTGTTCTGTATGTCGAAGTTCTTTTCGCTTGCTCCACGCTCATTATAAATACTTCCATAACAGAATGCTTTGCCGCTACTTCCACGTTTACCCAATACAGATTCGGTAAGTTTTTCAAAGCCCAACTTTGAGAAAACGTCCATAATGTGATAAAATCCACCGAAAGAAGTGATATTCACGTTTTTAATTGCTACCTTTGCCATGTCAGTTTTTTGCTTACTTGTTATGTTTGCAGCACTAAGATAGGTGAAATTTCAGACATATTCAAGTGTTTTGAAAATTTTGTTTCTCAGGCACTTGGGATTCTCACAAGAATTTATGCTGCAGAATTAAGGTATTATAAGATGCGAACACGAACTTACTTTTTTAAGCCAGTACAATAATGAAATATTTTTTTATATTCGTGTTAGTATTATTCTCTTGTTCAGATCCAAGGGGAAAAATTACCCTATAATTTGAGCGCACAAGTAGTTTATGAATATCCTGCGCATTTTGAGATAATAGATTCGCAAGGATTTCCTGTACTTGGGCCAGGCTTTAGATATACAAGGTCTTCCAGTTTTATAATTGCAACAACTATTGCCTATGGTTACAATAAAAGCGGTATAATAGTGCAGGTTACAGATAAACAAAAAAGAGTCCATTATTTAAAGACAGAGGTGAAAAAAATAAATAATGATTATAATATAACTTTTATAGAAATAAGTAACAAAGCTTTTAATAAAGAAAAAAAGAAATATAAATGGAAGATGGTTAGTATATAGTTATTATGGCTTATTTCTGACATGTCCAAGTGTTTTGAGAACTTTGTTTCTCAGGCACTTGGAGTTCTTACAAGAATTTATGCTGCGGAATTAAGGTAAAAAATAGATATGAAAAGATTTGGCTTACTATTGATTGGCGTAATGCTTGTTATTACAACTAACTGTAATAATCAGCAGTTAAATAACACATATTCATCGAATAACTTATCATTTATAAAGAATGATAAACTTCATTATAATATCTTCTTAGTCGCATGTGACACCTGTGTTCCTATTATAAATAAGGGCTATAGAGTGCGTGTTAAGCTGACAGATAAACAGAAAAGTATCGTTAAGAAAATAAAAAAGGAAATGTGGAGGCACTTATTATCTGATAAGAAGACCGATTTTGCAGCAAATCTGATCCTCTATGATATTTATGATAAAGATGCTATTCTACTCTTTGTATTAGGTAACAATATAAGAGATTGGAGGAAAAATCTAAAACGGGATGATACATTGTTTTGGTTGAAGAAATTAAAATGAATTCGTATTGGTCATCAAATATAAAGCGTTATGAGGAATATTATATTCATTTTATCGATGCTTCTCATAAGGGCGGGACACTCCTAAAGCAGATACGAGCAATGGTAAGCTTTGGACAAAGAAAGTGAATTAATAAAAATACTTATCAATGGGGTATAGCATATATTGCTCCATTGATAAGTTAAAGTTTTGATTTCCTCTATTACCTCAATTCCGCAGCATTATTCCTTGTGAGGTACTTTTATATATTGAAGTGACATTTTTGGGATTCATCCATTGATATGGGAATTTTCTGGGGTTCTTGGTTCTTGCATAAGCATAAAATCCCCAAACCAATGGGGAAGTATGATAACCACAAAAAATACTTCCATAACAGAATGCTTTGCCGCTACTTCCACATTTACCCAATACAGATTCAGTAAGTTTTTCAAAGCCCAACTTTGAGAAAACGTCCATAATGTGATAAATTCCACCGAAAGAAGTGATCTTCTCGTTTTTAATTGCTACCTTTGCCATGTCAGTTTTTTGCTTACTTGTTATGTTTGCAGCACCAAGATAGGTGAAATTTCTGACATATCCAAGTGTTTTGAGAACTTTGTTTCTCAGACACTTGGAGTTCTCACAAGAATTTATACTGCGGAATTAAGGATGAAAGTGTTTTTACTTCTTTTATTATTATATTTTCCTCTTAACAGTAAAGTAGCGGAAGATCATCAGGTGGATGTTACCTTATCGTATGAATCTGGGTATATTTCCAAGAGTCTATATATAAATGGAAAGAAAGAAGCTGTCTATAAAAGCAAGAAAAAGAAACCTATAAGGCTCTCAAAAGTCGAGAAAGATATGCAAAATATCTTTTTCGAACAATTAAAATACTTGGAATCGTGGGGGGTGATTATAAAATATCCAGAGGTTATTTTCGAAGACCTTTGTATTATCTCTGATATATTATCCAATTATGATAAGTCGGAAATTCAATCTTTTATTCAAACAAAAGGCGATTGTAAAACAATTAATATATTAAAAATCAACAAATATTACACATATATTAATGCAAGAGTCGATTATGTTTTAACGCTCACAATAGTTATAGAAAAAGGTTTACTTAAAGAGTTCCGATATGAATACATGCCAGATTTTTCTGACGAGACCGTTATTTACAGATGTCAGTACAAATATGATAATTATGGTAGAATTATATATATAACAACTTTGGGGAAAGAAAAAAATGAGATTAGAATAACATATGCGAGTTTAAGATAATCCTTAATTCCGCAGCATTTTTTTATGTATAAGTTAGAGTTTTTTCTTAGCTAAAATAAGTTATAATTTCAGTGAAAGCTTTTCTCACGTCATACGTCCTAGTAAAATAAAGATAAAAGTAAGGGGTACCTATTGCGAAACCTACGAAATAAAATACTGCCCAACGCCAATCTTTCTCCTTAATATTCTTGTACATTTTATATAATATTCCTAAATCCAAGTAAGCGACAAAAATCGCTAATAGTATAAGGCCTACACTTAAAATAACTCCTAACATATAATTTCTTTTATAATAGTAATATTTTTGGGGGTATTAATAAATTGTTTCATTGCAAAAATAGAGATATTTATTAAAACTACAACACAAATAGCAATATTTTAACTATTCAACGTTCATTACCGCTGAATAGTTACTAGAGTTTTTTCTTAGCTAAAATAAGTTATAATTTCAGTGAAAGCTTTTCTCACGTCAAGATCCCAAAAAAAATAACAATAAAAAAAAGGGGTACCTATTGCTAAGCATACGACATTAAATACTACAGAACGCCAATCTTTCTTCTTAATATTCTTGTACATATAATATAATAGTCTTAAATTCAAGAAAACGACAAAGATAGCTGCTAGTATATGTAATACACTTAATATAACTCCTAACATATAATTTCTTTTATAATAGTAATAATTTTTTGGTATTAATAAATTGTTTCATTGCAAAAATAGAGATATTTATTAAAGCTACAACACAAATAGTGATATTTTAACTATTTTTAGTTTTAGGTGGATATAACGTAACTATTCAACGTTCATTACCGCTGAATAGTTACTAGAGTTTTTTCCTTAGCTAAAATAAGTTATAATTTCTGCGAAAGATTTTCTCAGGTCAAACGTCACAAAAAAATGATGATAAAAAATAGGGGTACATATTGCTAAACTTACGACATCTAATACTACTGAGCGCCAATCTTTCACCTTAATTTTCTTGTACATATTATATAAATGTCTTAAAATCAAGAAAACGACAAAGATTGCTGATAGTATATGGATTACACTTAATATAACTCCTGACATATAATTTTTTGATATTAATAAATTGTTTCACTGCAAAAATAGACAATTTATTAAAACCGTAACACAAATAGTAGTATTTTAACTATTTTTAGTTTTAGGTGAATATAACGTAACTATTCAGCGATAAGGTGTATAAACTATTTTTGATTATCAACAAGTTACATAAACAGATACATACAAATTCTGGTAAAGAATATCATTTCGAGCCTTTCTACTACAATATTACGTTTATAAGTTCTTGACATTCAACGTTCATTATCGCTGAATAGTTACAATATAACAGCTTAAATTTAATATTTGTTAAAAATCGGGAGGGGTAATACTTTTCTAAGAAATATTTATAAATTTGTATTCGAAGAATGTCAGGAAAAGCATATTATTACGATCTGCCCAAATAATTGGACCAACAATGAAACGAAAGGGGAGTATGTAATTCTTGCCTTTACGAATAAACAACAAGATAAAATTATTTTATCTATCCGTAAGAAAATAACTTCTTCACAAATAATAATAAAAACTAAGAACAATATACCTATGCTTATCAAACCACAACAACTATTATTGCTTCTGCTCTTTATATGCATAGGGGCAAAAGCACAAGAACGAACCATTTTGCTGCAGGGATATGTGAGAGATGCATTTACAAACGGAGGCATAAAAAATGTGTCTGTGATTTTGATGGATGAAGACAGTACCATTATAGATAAACAAACCGTGAAATACATTGATGAGGATAAAACTTATATGGAATCTTATTACAGTTTCAATATTCCTGCCTCTCCTAAAAAGTATATTGTTAAAGCGGAACAATCTGGATACGAATCGGCTTTTTCTAATTATAATGTGAAGTATATTGCAAGAAACCAGTCGTTCCAAGTTCCAACAATATATATGAAACGAAAATCGAAACTACAACAAGTGAACGAATTAGACGAAGTTGTGGTAAAAGCTACTAAAGTAAAGATAGTTTTTAAAGGCGACACAGTTGTTTATAATGCAGACGCTTTTAATTTGCCCAATGGTTCTATGCTCGACGAACTTATCAGGCAAATGCCTTCGGTAACACTTAATTCGGCAGGAGAGATATTCAAAGATGGAAAGAAGGTTGATAATCTTTTGCTGCAAGGAGAAAAATTTATGAAGGGAGAGAAGAACCAAAAGATATTGTTGAGAAATCTCCCGGCTTACACGGTAAAGAATATAAAATTTTATAACCGAACGAATGAGAAGAACCAATATTTAGGTTACAACAACGAGAAGAAAGAGTTTGTAATGGACGTGCAATTAAAAAAAGAATATGCTACAGGCTATATTGTAAATGCCGAGGCTGGTCTTGCTACACACAAACGTTACAATACAAAACTATTCGGACTAAGATATACTCCACTTTCGCGCTTGTCGTTTTTTAGTAGTGCTAATAATATTAACCAAGATTTGCGTCCGGGTTCTGATGGAGAATGGGACGCTTATAAAGCAGGAGACGGAGTTTTAAGTTTCAAGATTGCAGGTTTAGACTGGTTTCTGAAAAATACAGACAAGTCGGTGTCCAACGAATTTTATGTAAAGACACTTTGGCGCGATGGTAATTACGATGCTAAAACTATTACCACGACTTTCTTGCCTACACATAACAATTATGCTGCGTCTACCCTGCATACAAATGGGAAAGAGACTTCGATTACAGCGCAAAACGATTTTATTGTCTCTAAATCGTTCTATCTATATGCATCTACATTCTTTGAATATTGGAAAACATCGGGTACACTGAATTCGAAATTGGCAACTTTCCAAGCTAATCCTTTCAACAGCGTTAAGAATACAGAAGATTTGCTGAATGACGTCTTTAATAAAAACGATTCCACTATAAGGAAACAGCTTGTAAATAGCAACAAACAAGACAGCGACAACCGATTTTATCGTTATGGAATATGGCAGACACTTGAGGTTTCGAAAAAACTTCCATGGGGAGACAATATTAGTTTAGAAGCAGAAGCATCGTACGTAAAGGAACGCAAAAAGAATTTTAATGGTTACCAGCTTCAGTTTATGCAAACAAATACAAATGAAACGGAACACCAATATGTGAATGAGCCTTCGCACCACTATAATATTGCAGCCAAGTTGGCATATAACATTCATCTGCTAAATAATTGGAACTTTAATGCAAGTTACGGTTATCAGCAAAATTATCAATACGACAGTTTTAACAGGTACCGGTTAGATAAGCTTTCGGGGTGGACAAATAGCAGACATCGGCTCACGGATTTGCCTTCTACAAGAGATTCACTATTGTTGGCTATGGACTTAAACAACAGCTACCAAACATGGAATAGATTTCACATGCATAGTGGAACAATGCGGATTTTCTATGATAAAGAAGGTAGAAAAGGTACTACGCGGATAGATTTTTTATTACCATTGGCTTATAAGTATAATTGTATGAATTATCTGCGCAGTGATATTGACACATTGGTTTCTCGGCGCGACTGGCTTTTTACGCCTACAATTTCGTATAGTTTCAGAGGTGCAAATGGAAAAAATTGGCAACTGGCATACAACATGGAAGTTACAACGCCCGATTTGAAACAAACAATAAGAGTAACCGATACATCGAAGCCGTTGTCGGTTTATATGGGGAATGGTGATTTACAGAATACTACGACGCACAGTTTCTCGGCAAGTTATGGCAACATTATACAGAAACTAAAAGGACAGTATTATTTAAGTGCCGACTTTAAATTGTTTCATCAGGCTGTGGGCAATGCAATGTCGTATAACACAACAACAGGAATTTACACTTATCAGCCACGCAATATAAACGGTAATTGGATTGCTGGATTTAATAATGGCTTTTCAGTCCCCTTAGACAAGAGAAGGATATGGACTTTAGAAAACAATATGAGTTTAAAACTCAATAACAATGTAGACTTCGTTACCCTAAACTCCATTCAGAGTTACGGCATAAGCAAAGTGCGTAACTTCTATTTTACCGATGGTATAAAACTCACTGTACAGAAAAATAGTTTGCGCATAGCATTCATAGGAAATATAGATATTCATAACTCGAAAAGTTTGAACAGCTATTTTAAGACTTTCAGTGTTTGCGACTTTTACTACGGCTTGGCTGGCAACTATACGCTTCCTTACGATATACAGTTTGCCACCGACCTGAAAATGTATGGCAGGAGAAAATACAGCGACCAATCTTCCAACAACAACTGTCTTGTCTGGAATGCATCGCTCGTAAAAACATTTATGCACGACAGGCTAAACATCAGCATTACAGGCTACGACATTCTACAGAATATCTCGAACCACACATACATTGTGAATGGACAAGGAAGAGAAGAAACGTTTTACAACAACATTCCAAGCTATGTCATGCTGACTATTGGATACAGAATATCGAAAAAACCTTGAAACTTTAGCAAGTACAGCTTGTTGAAGCGAAAGGCAGAATAATTTTTAATATTTAATTTTACCAATATGAAAGAGCTTTCTAAATTTTTCGCTGCTCCGAGTAGAAAGCTTTTAATGCATAAAGAGCTAAAGCCTATTAATTGGTACCTGATAAAAGCAAAGGCTCGTGTTTGACGACAGGACTGGCATAACTTTTTATCACAAAGAACAAGATGCTTTTCTTATCGCTTGAAAGTATTCGTTGGGAAAGTTTTCTACCGAGCATCACCTTTCAGAACATTGTTCTATGCCAGGAAAAACGCATTATATTTTCCCCCTATTCCTGTTTAGGGAAATGATGAAAAGGGGGAGTGAAAGCAAGGTGGGATTATAATGCGTTTTCCCTATAAGCATTAAGTTATTGTTCCATAAACATATAAATGCCATTTCATCGTTGTGTAAATATCATTATAATGACATCTAACTACTAATTAATGTCCATTTAAACAGAACACATTTGTTCATAATCATAGTTATAACAATCTGAATATTCGTGGAGAAGAAATAATAGTAAGCATCTTTTATAAATCTTAGCTACAATTAGAAGAATAAAGAGTAGATTTCATGGGCACGAAACTCTTTATGAGACCATTGGCAGCTAAAGATTCACACCACAACCAAACAAGGCAAAATCGCCTTTCAAAGGGTCATCGGGGAATATCTTAAGTAAGACATCGGTCAATCGGCGTGCAACCGACATGGTTGTCGATGTAGTATTCAGTAATTCCAAACTATTGGCTTGCTGCAACACATGTGTATCTAAAGGAATTATAAGCGATTGTTTGTCTATCAGGTCGTGCCAGATTCCCAAATCGACGGGGGAGTCGTTGCGCACCAACCAACGCAGAAACATACAGATACGCTTGCACGACGATGAAGTGTTTTTAGGCACAATGCCCACCACTTGCCGTTCGGCAAAGAATGCGCACAGTGCTTCTATGGCAACAATAGCTTCTATTTTATCGGTTGTTTCGCCGTTTTTCTCGCTTGCAAAATGTTTTATATATTCGGCAATGCTGCCATAGCGGTTCAGCATTTCGGCAAGTACAGAGAAAAACGAGTGCATGGTATGGTTGGTATAAAGGCGATAAAAGCAAGCGGAATTGTCGGGAATATCTCGCCGAAAACCTTCTTTGACAATCCACTCGTAGGGATTTCCTTTTGCACAATCGAGCAGGAACTGAATGCGCGGCATAAACACCCTGCGCGAACCGTAGCTTAAACACGCTGCCATGAAAGCCATAACTTCCTTGTTTTGCCTGCCATCTACTTGGTGCATAAACCACGATGGGTCGCCGTCAAGAAAGTTCTCGTTCTCGTATAAAGCAGCAAAAGCTACGAGTTTCTCCTTCGTAGCTTTGCTTATTCGTTGTGCTTGTTTCACAATTATACCTTTATTCCACCCCTAACTTCAAGATTTGTTCGGCGTGTTCCTTCACCTTAATCTGCTTTGGAGTGAAGATCTCTTCTATCACTCCCTCTTCGTTTATAATAAAGGTGGTGCGATAAGTGCCCATATAGGTGCGGCCGCACATCTTCTTTTCGCCATAAACGCCAAACGTTTCGTTCAGTGTCTTGTCTACATCGGCTATCAATGGGAAAGGAAGATTGTATTTCTCGATGAACTTCTTGTGCGATTTCTCGTCCTGAACGCTCACACCTATTACGGCGTAGCCACGCTTCTGCATCAGCTCGTAGTTGTCGCGAAGGCTGCAAGCCTGCGATGTGCAACCGGGCGTAGAATCCTTTGGATAGAAGTAAAGCACAATCTTCTTGCCTTTATAGTCGCTTAGTTTAATCTCTTTTCCGTCTTGGTCGGTTCCCAACAGTTCGGGAGCCTTGTCGCCTATATTCATACTTTAATGTGTTTAAATTGTTTTATTGAGTTACTACTGTTGCAAAGTTAGTCATTATTTTTTGTATTTATTCCATCTCCCCCACATAATAAATATAAAATCGAAAAGTTTGTATTGGACATTCATGGAAAAAGTTACAATTTACAAAAGATTTGTTCTTATACGCCTTGATATCTTTTTGTAACCGACACTACACTTTTTCTAACATTTAAACCGTATTATTCTCAAATACATGACAAAATGTGTTAAAACATAATAATAAACAGAACATTTTTCCAATAAAGGCTCCAATGATAGTGTAAAAATGTTATTTTTGTATTATCATAACACAAAAACAAATAATATGGGGACTTTAGTAATTGCAGAATTACTCGTGGTTTTGGCTATGATATTTATTGGCGCACGAGTGGGAGGAATTGGATTAGGTATTTATGGCATGATTGGCGTGTTTGTCCTTGTCTTTGGTTTCGGACTTAAACCAGGCTCAGCACCAATCGACGTTATGATGATTATTGTTGCCGTAATTACGGCTGCTGCAGCTTTGCAGGCATCTGGTGGCTTGGAGTACTTGGTAGGAATAGCCGCCAAATTCTTGAGAAAGCACCCCGAACAGATTACTTACTTCGGTCCTCTGACCTGCTGGCTGTTCTGCGTCGTTGCAGGAACAGCACACACGTCTTATTCGTTGTTACCTATTATTTCCGAAATAGCACAAGCCAACAAGATACGACCCGAACGCCCGATGAGTCTGAGCGTTATTGCAGCCTCGCTGGGAATAACGGGAAGCCCCGTAAGTGCGGCTACCGCTGCATTAATCAGTCAGGATATTCTCGGCGCAAAAGGCATCGAGCTGGGCACAATCCTGATAGTCTGTATTCCTGCATCGCTCATTGCTATCTTGGTAGCAGCCTTTATTCAGAACCGCGTAGGCAAGGAATTGGAGGACGACCCTGAATACAAGCGCAGAGTGGCAGAGGGTATCATCAACCCTGAAGAAGACAAACGCAACCTTGAAATTGCAGAAGAACAACCTAACCCACACGCAAAATACTCTGTTTGGGCATTCTTTGCAGGCGTTATCTTGGTGGTCATCTTCGGTTTCTTCCCCAAACTGCGCCCTGAAGGCGTTACTATGAGCCAGACAATCGAAATGGTAATGATGTCAATTGCTGCAGTCATACTCCTTGTCGGCAAGGCAAAGGCAAGCGATGCAGTGAATGGAAACATATTCAAAGCAGGTGTGAATGCCGTTGTAGCCATCTTCGGTATTGCGTGGATGGGCAGCACTTTCTATCTCGGCAACCAAGAATACTTGAACAATGCCCTGTCGGGTATGATTTCGACGGCACCTTTCTTGTTCACAGTGGCGTTGTTCATTATGAGCATTATGCTCTTCTCTCAAGCCGCAACCGTAACTACTCTCTACCCTGTGGGCGTAGCCTTGGGCATCAATCCTATGTTTTTGGTGGCAATGTTCCCCGCTTGCAATGGCTATTTCTTCTTGCCAAACTACCCTACCGAGGTGGCGGCACTCGACTTCGACCGCACGGGAACAACGCGCGTGGGCAAGTATGTAATCAATCACAGCTTCCAGCTGCCTGGCTTTGTTACGACCGTCGTTTCTATCGGTGTGGCTGCAATCATCGTGCAGTTCCTTTAAAGAATAATGAAGGTAAAAAGCAAACTAAACATTAACAACTTATTAAAATTCAATTTATTATGAGAAGATTTAAGATTTCAGTTCTATTGGTATTGACACTGTTGGTGTCTTCAGTGGTATTAGCACAGAAACCTAAGATTCGTATTTTGGCAACAGGTGGCACAATCGCAGGTGTTTCTGCATCGGCAACAAGCTCTGCGTATGGCGCAGGACAAGTTGGCGTTCAGACTTTGATAGACGCCGTGCCTCAGATAAAGGACGTTGCAAACGTTTCGGGCGAGCAGATTGTAAACATCGGCAGCCAAGATATGAACGACGCAGTGTGGTTGAAGTTGGCAAAACGTATCAATCAGCTGTTGAACGAAGAGGGTTACGACGGCGTATTGGTTACTCACGGTACCGACACAATGGAAGAAACAGCTTACTTCCTTTCGTTGACGGTTCACTCTGACAAGCCTGTTGTATTGGTGGGTTCTATGCGCCCTTCTACTGCTATCAGTGCAGACGGTCCTGCTAACCTCTACAATGGTATCTGCGCCGTAGCCGACCCATCTTCAAAAGGACAGGGTGTAATGGTTTGTATGAACAACGAACTGTTTGAAGCCAAATCTGTATTGAAGACCCATACCACAGACTGCGCAACTTTCAAAGGCGGTATTTACGGCGAAATGGGTTATGTTTACAATGGCAAACCTGTTTATTTGCACAAGCCAATGGCGAAGCAAGGACTTCAATCAGAGTTCGATGTAAAGAACTTGACCGCACTTCCAAAGGTGGGAATCGTTTACGGCTATGCCAACTGTTCGCCACTTCCGATGCAAGCTTTCGTAGATGCCAAGTACGACGGCATTGTTTTGGCAGGTGTGGGCGACGGCAACTTCTATAAAGATGTGTTCGATGTTGCTCTGAAAGCTGTCGGCAATGGCATCAATGTCGTACGTGCAAGCCGTGTTCCGTTCGGTCCTACCAACCTTAACGGCGAGGTAGACGATGCGAAATACCACTTCATTGCATCTTTGAACCTTAACCCGCAAAAGGCTCGCGTGCTTCTGATGCTTGCCTTGACAAAGACGAAGGATTGGCAGAAGATTCAGCAATACTTCGCTGAATACTAATCGCCGTGCATAAAATCGTAAAGGAGCGAGAAGGAAATATCGCCCCTTTACGATAGTAACATTGAGAGAAAACCACTTTTCCCACTCACAACATAAAGACAAAGAATTATGAAAAAGACGATACTTTTAAGCGCATTGTTGGCAATTGCAACAAGCGGAATGGCACAAGACAACCACAGCTATGGTGCCGGAGACGGCGATTTCAAATCGCTTTCTGAAGAAGTTGCGAAGCTGAAGAAGCACAACGACATGTTCAACGTTTATTTCAACTACGCTGCTTCGGGTCAGATTTCACAAGATGCAAACAAGGATTGGGGCACAAGGTTTGCCAACAAGCAGTTGCGCATCGAAATAAAAGGTAACCTGACCGACAAGCTTTACTACCGTTTGCGCCACCGTTTGAACAAGGCGAACGGCGCACAGAGCGAAGACAACTTCGCCAAGGCTACCGACATCATGATGGTTGGATACAAGTTCAACGACAAACTGAAGATTGAAGCAGGTAAGATGTGCCAGATTTGGGGCGGTTTCGAGTTCGACGAAAATCCAATGTACATCTACCAATACTCCGATATGGTAGACAATATGGACAACTTCATGGCGGGTGTGGTACTCAGCTACAAGCCAGTACCCACACAAGAGCTTGCCTTTGAGGTGAGCGATGCCCACAACAACAAATTTGCAACAGAGTATGGAAGCAACCCCGTATCGTTGGAGAAGAACGGAGTCCGCCAATTAAAGGCTTCAAGAAATCCGCTCACCTACATTGCCAACTGGAACGGAAGCTTCTGCGACAACAAGTTGCTCACACGTTGGTCTTGGGGAATACAGACGCAGGCTGAGCACAAATACTCTCGCATGTTGGTTTTAGGTCAGCAGCTAAACCTTCCGAGAATGCAATGGTACTTCGACTATATGGGCGCATTCGACGGTTTAGACCGTTTGAAGATTGCATCAAGCGAAGCAACGGCAGTGCCTGCACATACAGGAGAATCGTATTTCAGCGACGTTCACTACAACTCATTCATCACAAAGATGAACTGGCAGTTTGCTCCTCAATGGAACTTAATGCTGAAAGGTATGTACGAAACAGCAAGTGTAACAAAGATAGAGCAGATGAAGGACTATCGCAAGAGCTACGCCTATATGGGTAGCATAGAGTACTACCCTGTAAAAAGTCAGGACTTCCGCATCTTCTTGGCATACATTGGCCGCAAATACGACTACAGCAAGGCTTCAGGATTGAAGGATTACAACACGAATCGCATTGAGATTGGATTTATGTACAGAATTAAAGCCTACTAAATCACAAACTTAAAAGTCTTAAAAACAACATTACCTTGCGTTTAGCTACATACATCAAAGAGCCCTGTCAGACTTTCCGACAGGGCTCTTCCATATTATTTTCTGATTTTCTCAGCTACTTAAAACGTAAGACCAAGACCAAATATCACAGAATGACGCGTTGCTTCCAAGTTGGGTATATTCGAATGCGTGTATTTAAACTGCTTCAGGTTGTAGCCCAACTGAAAGTTTACACCGAAATGCTTTGCAAACATCTTTGTATATCCTACACCAAGATTGAACAATACGCCCGGCGTGAAATCATCTTCCTCGCTGTCTATACCATATCCCAAGTCTGTAAATACATAAGCATCTTTCATCTTTTCGATGGGCTTATACCTTAACGTTACATAGATAGGAAGCGTATTGACATATCCTTGAGTATATCTTGAAAGACCAAAGCCTGCTCCCACTGAAACTTTAGGGTGTACATCGTAGCGTGCTGCTAAGGTCAGCGAGTTTCCACCCATTTTATAATCACTCCGAGTGTCTGTATGCCGATTTATACTTACTTTTTCAGTCAATCCGAAATAATAATGGTAGTCTAAATCAACGTGAAACTTGCACTGCGCCTCAGCATCCATTGATTGAAACAGTATCAATGCAAACAAAATAACTATTGATTTCAAGCGAAATATTTTTGTCATAAACTATAATAATTAAAATGCACAATCTTGTTGTTTAATATAATCTTTAGCAATTATGGGTGCTCTTCCCCACCACCTTCAGGCTTCTTCTTGCCCTTCGTTTTCGGCTGTGCAGGCACTTTGAAGAACTCTACTCCGTGCAGTGTCCGGAAATCGGGACTTGGCGTAAACAGAACCTGCGTCTTCGTGATGTGTGTAGACGGCTTGAAGTCCTCTTCCTTCTCCACGGCTTTCGAGGTGAATGTGGGGCGGAAGGAGCCGAGCGGTCCTGCGTCCACGATGCTTCCCTGCGAGCAAAGACGGTTCAACACTGTGCGGAATTTGTAGAAAACGGCTGCAATGTCAGCTTGTCCTACGGTAGAATCTTCCGCCATAATCTCACAAAGTTTGTCGAAACTTACACGTTGCTTTTGGCAAACAGGGCTGGCTACATACATCATTGAGCCTTTCTTGGCACCGATTGCCATTTTGCGTTTGTTTAATGAATAGTCCATAGTATGTGTATTTATAGTTTAAAAAGTATAGCGCACCGTTCAGAAAGTTCGTACACTTCACTCGCTTCTTGTATGCGCCGGGTACAGGGAAAACGAGGATGTTTGTTTTATATGCCGAACAAGCTAATAAAGCAGCAGCAGTCCGGCAACTGCTGCATAGCAAATCATGCGGATAGGGTTTATCTTCAGCCACATCGTGCCAACAAAGGTGGTAATAAATAAGGCAAGACTTATGCAGAATTGCCATAAGTTTATATTGGGCGACGAGAAGTTTTCGGCATTGCAGAGCAACAAGGTTGCAGCAGCCAGCAGACCAACCACCACAGGACGAAGCCCCATAAAGACAGATTGAACCAAGGGCGTCTTCATATATTTCAGGAACATCTTGCTGATGAGAAGCATCAGAATGAGCGAAGGCAGCACCAATGCAACTGTGGCTGTAACACTGCCTAACACTGCCATTCCGCCTGTAAAGCCTGCATTGTGCACTGCCGTGTAGCCGCAATAGGTAGCCGAATTTATGCCAATAGGACCAGGTGTCATCTGCGAAATAGCCACGATGTTGGTAAATTCTGCTGAAGACAGCCAGTGGTGGCGTATCACCGTCTCGGTCTGGATAAGCGAAAGCATTCCGTAACCGCCACCGAAACCAAACAGTCCAATAATGAAGAAAGTGTAAAAGAGTTGCAGAAAAATCATGTCTATTCGGTTGGAACAATGAATTTACCATACAAATATCCGCCTGCAGCCGCTGCGATGAGCACGTAGATGGGATTTACGCCCAAGTAGGCAATCAGCAATGCGGTAACAATCGGTATCCAGCAGTTCGCCAGATTAATCTTTGCGTTTTTCGCAAGCGTGAATGTTGGCACGGCAATGAGCGCGACGACGGCAGGGCGAATGCCACGAAACATGGCTGCCACCCACGCTATGTCCATGAACTGGTGGAAGAAAAGTGCGATGAAAAGAATGATAAGGAACGATGGCAACGCTGTTCCCAGACTCGTGCACAGTGCTCCCGGTGTCTTTCGGAGCTTGTATCCGATGAAAATACTTATGTTTACTGCAAACACGCCGGGACAACTCTGTGCAATCGCAATAAGGTCGATGAACTCTTCCTTGCCTATCCACCTCTGCTTATCCACCACTTCGTTCTCTATAATAGAAATCATGGCGTAGCCGCCGCCCAGTGTGAACGCACCAATCTTGAAGAATGTCTTGAAGGCATTCCAATAAATGGCAAGCCCGCCTCTTCCGTTTGAGGCAGAAGAAGACAGGCTTGCATTGTTTAGTTCTTTGTTCTTGTTGTCTGACATTGCTATTTTATTCGTTCCTCAACCCATCGGCGCGCATTGACAAATGCCTCTATCCACGGAGTAACTTCGTCGTTGCGACGGTCTATTGGGTACCACGCTTGTTGCCAAGGGAATACAGAACGTTCGAGGTGAGGCATCATTGCGAGGTGTCTACCATCGTCAGAGCAGATACCAGCTACATTGTAATTGGAGCCGTTCGGGTTGCCCGGATACTGCGCATAGTTGTATTTCGCAACAATATTATAACGATCTTCAGGTTCAGGAAGCATAAACTTGCCTTCTCCATGTGCCACCCAGATGCCAAGTTTGCTGCCACTAAGCGACCCTAACATAACGCTTTCGTTCTTAGGAATGCTTAATCCGAGGAAAGCACTCTCGAACTTATGGCTGTCATTGTGTACTAATCGGGCACGATTCTTGTGTTCAGGATTGATAAGATTGAGTTCTACCATCAGCTGACAGCCATTGCAGATGCCTAAAGAAAGAGTGTCTTCGCGTGCATAGAAGTTGTCGAGTGCTTGTTTTGCCTTTGGATTATAGAGGAAAGCACCTGCCCAACCCTTTGCTGAACCGAGCACATCGGAGTTGGAGAACCCACCGCAGAACACTATCATATTTACTTCTTCAAGTGTCTCGCGACCCGAAATGAGGTCGGTCATCATAACATCTTTCACCTCAAAACCTGCAAGATAGAGGCTGTAAGCCATTTCGCGGTCGCCATTAGTTCCTTTTTCCCGAATGATGGCAGCCTTTGGTTTGTGGCGTGTCAGATGCGTTGTTGTGTCGTTGTCCTTCCATCTATTTGGATTTAAACCGTACTGCTGCAACTTGCCTGTGAAGCTTTCGTTGAACTTCATCTCTATTGGTTGCTTCTTATAGTTATCGTGTCGTTTCTCGGCTAACCCATTTGCAGTCTGCTTACGGTCTAACAAGTAAGATGTTTCGTACCAAGCTTCACGCAAAGCATCGATGTCGAAGTCATGTTTCCAACTTCCATCGGCAATGCTAAGCGTACGGCTTTTGGTGTTTGGATAGCCAATGCGTGCGAAACCAATGCAATTGTCTTCCAAGAAAGCCCTTACTTCGTCGTTGTGTTCGTTGGCAACTTGAATGATGACACCTGGATTTTCGGCAAACAACTTGCGCACAATGTCGTCGCCTTGCATATCGTGCAAGTTGATGTTCAGACCACCTTCAGGATTTGCAAAAGTCATTTCGAGCAGCGTTGTAATCATACCACCAGCCGAAATATCGTGTCCTGCAAGAATCCAACCGCGGCGAATCATCTCTTGAATGGCATCGAAGCAATCGCAAAAGTAGCGAGGCTCCTTCACGGTAGGAACGTCAGAACCAACCTTGCCCAGGCTTTGTGCAAAGGCAGAACCGCCCAGACGCTGCTCGTCGAAGCTGAAATCAATGTGATAAAGGCGTGTATTCTTGTCGTTTACCAATACTGGCGAAACCACTTGGCGCACGTTGCTCACCTCTGCACCGCTTGAAACGATGACTGTTCCCGGCGAAACAATCTTCTCGCCGTTAGGATATTGCTGTGTAAGCGACAGCGAATCCTTACCCGTTGGTACGTTCACACCAATGGCGCAGCAGAAATCCGACAAGGCTTTCACTGCATTGTAAAGGCGTGCGTCTTCTCCCTTTTGAGCACGGCAGGGCCACATCCAGTTTGCTGAAAGACTGATGCTGTCCATTCCGTTGGCAAGCGGAGCCCATACAATATTGGTCAGCGACTCAGCCACAGAGAGCACCGAGCCTGCTTCCGGCGATGCCAAGCCTGCTTGCGGAGCGTGTCCGATAGCGGTGGCAATGCCCTTGTAACCACGGTAGTCGAGTGCTACCACACCACAATCAGACAGTGGCAACTGCACTTGTCCTTGGCATTGTTGGCGTGCTACACGTCCAGTAACCGATCGGTCTGCTTTGTTTGTAAGCCAATCCTTGCAAGCTACGGCTTCTAATTGCAACACACGTGCAACGTAATCATCAATCTTTGCAATGTCGTAAGTAACATTGGCATATTTGCGTTCCACCGTTTCGTCTTTCATTACGGTCTTCGGTGAGTGCCCGAACATTTGCGCAACATCAAGGTCGAATGGTTTTACACCATCTTTCTGAACGAACGAGAAGTGCGCATCGCCCGTTGTTTCGCCTACCACATACATCGGTGCACGTTCGCGTTCGGCGATGCGACGCACGTGGTCGAGATACTTCTCGTCTATCAGCAAGCCCATACGTTCTTGCGATTCGTTGGCGATGATTTCCTTTGCACTCAGCGTTTTATCGCCGATAGGCAGCTTATCCATGTCTATTCTGCCGCCACAATCTTCTACCAACTCGCTCAAACAGTTCAAATGTCCTGCCGAACCGTGGTCGTGAATAGAAACAACAGGGTTTTCGTCTTCTTCCACCAACGCACGAACAAGATTGTAGGCGCGCTTCTGCATTTCGGGATTGGCACGCTGTATAGCATTCAACTCGATTCCGCTTGAATAGCGTCCAGTATCTACCGATGACACCGAACCGCCACCAAGTCCGATGCGGTAGTTGTCGCCACCTACAACAACGACTTTGTTTCCTGGTTGTGGCGTTTTCTTCAAACAGTCGCGCTTCGCACCGTAACCTACACCGCCAGCAAGCATAACCACCTTGTCGTAAGCATATTTTTCGCCGTTTTCTTGGTGCTCGAAAGTCAAGACAGAACCTGCAATCAGCGGTTGTCCGAACTTGTTGCCAAAGTCGCTTGCACCGTTAGAGGCTTTCGTAAGTATCTGTTGAGGCGTCTGATAGAGCCATTCGCGCACTGGCAGAATGTCTTCCCAGTCACGCAAGGCGGGCGTCTTTCCATTTTCGTCTTGCAAGCGTGGATAAGCCGTCATATAAACTGCAGTTCCTGCAATAGGCCAAGAGCCTACACCACCGCCCATACGGTCGCGAATTTCGCCACCTGTGCCTGTTGCAGCACCGTTGAAAGGTTCTACGGTAGTAGGGAAATTGTGGGTTTCAGCCTTCAGCGAGATAACGCTCTCAATGTTCTTCACACGGAAGAAGTCGGACGTGCTTTGGTTTTTCGGAGCGAACTGTTCTATTTCGGGGCCTTCTGCAAAGGCTACATTGTCTTTGTAAGCAGACAGAATCTTGCCTGGATTTTCCTTTGTTGTTTTCTTTATAAGGTTGAAAAGACTGCTTTCCATCACCTTTCCGTCGATGATGAATTCGCCACCGAATATCTTGTGGCGGCAGTGTTCCGAGTTTATTTGTGCAAAACCAAACACCTCAGAGTCGGTCAGTGGGCGGTTGTTCTGCTTCTCTACCTTATGTAAATATTCTATTTCCTCTGGCGACAGTGCCAATCCTTCCTCCTCGTTGAACTTCTCAAGATTGTCAACGAACTGTATTTCTGCTGGCTGAATATCCACGGTGAAGATGTCTTGGTTCAATCCATCGTAGTTACGGAATATCATTCTGTCCGGATTTGCTTCCATCGACTGCGAAGGGAAATATTCTTCTATACGAGAAATGCCACTGATACCCATATTTTGGGTGATTTCAACAGCATTTGTACTCCAAGGAGTAATCATTTCGCGACGTGGTCCAAGATAGTAGCCCGACAGTTCTTTATCGTTCATTACCTTTGCGTCGCCATAAAGCCAACTCAACTTTTCGACCTCTTCCTTTGTTGGATTATGGTCGATTTCAGTAGCAATTACTGTATCGTAAGAAGCCAAGAAAAATAGAATCATATTCGTTTTATGTAATTAGGTGTGTATCATAGAGGTTGCTAAATGCCATCAACGCACCTCTTATTAATAAGATTTTCTTTTGCAAAGATACACTTTAATCGAGGAAAGTACAAGAAAATAACTTCCTTTTTTAGGATAGTTAGAAAAATTAACTGCCATTCTGGTTAAGTAAAACAAAGACCGTCAAACTTCATTTGAGACGAGCAAGACGAAGTAATGTCTTTCCGAAGAACCTGAAAAGAATACAAACGCATATAAAACAAATACGGAAACTCTCAACGAGCTTCCGTATTTATGTTGTTTAACTCAATTGTTATAGTCTATGAATAGAGGAAGCCTCACGGTCTCCTGATATCCCTTACTACAATCTGTTAAACTTTTACCTTTAAAAAATAACTAAAAACCTAAATCTATTACTACTAACCTAAACAATCTATTAACCTTTTGACACTGCAAAGATACACAGTTTTTGGAATTACTGCAAATGTTTTAGCGTTTGTTTTCCCTAAAAAAGCTAAATATTGATATAAATCAACGAGTTTCAATCAAAAAGCTCCAATTATCTTGTAAAAAGTGTATTTTCTTGCAATAGTATGCTCGAACAAGTTTGATATTGCTTGTTTAACTTTACGAAAACATTCGTTTTATCTTCTCAAATACTTTTCTTACTGCTGCATATCTATATGCTTTAAGCTTAGACCATTAGTTTTTTGATGTCAAGATAGACTTCTTTCAAATAATATTTCGTACATTTGCAATCACTATTTGTGTATTCTCATTGTTAATATAATGGGAATAGAAACAAATACTAACAATATAAATACGTCGCATTCGAATACGAAGAAGTAAGACGGAAGAGGAATGCCTACCACTGTTTTACTGTAGAAATGCAGAAAGAGAAATATCATCAGTAAACAAATAGAAATACAACGAGAAATGAGAAAATTAGTTCTTCTATCATTATTAGCTATCTTTTGCAATGCCTTACCAGCCTTAGCACAGACCGAATATTCTCCTCAATGCAAGATGAACTTCGGAAAAGGTGAAGTGTACACGATAGAAGTGGGAGCCGTCGAAGACCAAGAAAGCGACACTACCATAGTTGGTCCTGTTGCCATTATATTGCTGAAGAACGGCAAAGAGGTATCGCGCTTTAATACATTTGCCATAGGCGATAACTGTCCAGCCGACGGATTTCACGACATAAAGGTTAAAGGACGCTACTTTACAGTAGAAGATACGTACTGTGCAGGGTTCTATTTCGTACTGACTTATACCACATTTCGCTACGATACAAAGAGAAAAGAGTTTGTATTGCACCGTTATGGCGAAAGCTACATATACAGGGGAGACCCCGAAAAGGACATACCCGACAACTCATACTTAGTGAAAGAGTATATTCCTTTTAGTAAAGTAACAACTGATTTGTTGCTTAATCTAAGGAAACACTTCAAGTAATGAGCCGAATTCTGACGAATGTACAATCGGCATGTGGCTATTACGACGATGCTAAAAAGTTGCATGCAAACTACATAGCCTTGCATCGAAAGATGAAAAGACGCACCATCGCCTACAAATAACAGAAATAAAGAGGTGCTTGCCTTGCTTTATATAAATATAACAATGAAAAGATTAGTTATCCTTTTAGTATTGACAGTCCTGTATAACATCTCTTCTGCTTCGACTAAAGGCAAGATAATAGAGCAAAAGAGATTGTACTTTGGGAAAAATGCAGACTACTATGTAATTGCAAAAGAAAACGGGAAAGGTGGCGGAGATGTTCCGCAGTGTGGTCCGATTGATATTATACTGAAGAAAGGAAAGAGGGAAATATCGCGTTTCCAGTCTTTTCCTATATGGTACAATTGTCCCTTAGACGGTTTTCTCGGTATCACTGTCAAAGGTCGTTACTTCACAATAGAAGACTCTTATTGCGACATAGCCGACCGAGTATATACCTTTACTACATTCAGATACGATGCTACGAAGAAAGAGTTTGTGCTGCATCGGTACGGAGAAAGCTATATAGACAGCCGTGAACCTGAACGAGATATACCCGAAAAGTCGTACTTGGTAACAGAGTATATACCTTTCCAAAAGGTAACAGCCGAACTGTTGCTGGGTCTAAAAAAGAATTTCAAGTAATCGAAATAACATATAAGAGTTCTCTCAAATGGATATACTATATATAAATAAGGAGAAAATACTCTGTAACTTCGAGGAATTGAGCAACGTATGGGACGCTTCGGCAAATATATCTCTGTGCCTTGACATTCAAATACCAGACTTTGAACTTATCGTTACTGAATTATTGAAGAAGCCATCAAACGACTTAGCCTATAGCATTCTGTCGGAAATGGCAGAAAAGAACGGTTTAGACGAAAGATTGATGCGCTTGATTTATGAGCAAGGGGACAAGGCTTGCAAGGTAGCAATCAGTCTTCGGAACGACTTGCCAATGGATTTGAAAGTCAAATGTGCAGACTCCAATGATGCAGACGTCAGAGAACATTACTTCAATATGCCATGATTTGTATTAAACGAAAGAAACTATGAAAGTATCTAAACAGGAAATTGAAGCTGTAACAGCACTCTCCCCAGAGGAGCGTTATGGCTATTTCATAAAACGAATATGCGATTGGGAGCAGGTGTGGGGGCTGTTTGAAGACGACTGCATTGTACTGAACGAGGCTAAGAATGGTAAGCTGTATGTGCTTTTGTTCCCATTTGAAGACTTTGCTTCGCACTATGCGACAAACACAAAAGGTATGCAAACAACCTCATATAGGAGTTTTGATATACACAAATTCGTTGAAACAATCATGAAAAAGTTGCAGGCAAACAACGTTAGCAATGCTTTGGTCTTCCCCGTACCCCATGGTTATGGACTGAACGTTACGATGGAAGAGATTGTCGAGGACATAAAAAACGAGTTGAAGAATTACGAATAAAATATATGAAGCAAACCATTATAAAGAAATTGAGTGTCTTCTCTAACGAAAATCCTACATTATTGGGCAGCATTGCAACCAACAAGCAAATTGAAAATGCCAAAAAGATACTTCGTGTAACAATGAACGAAGACTACAAAGAGTTTATTCTGAATTTCGGAGGTTCGTATGCTAGTATGGCAAAAAACACCCTTTTGCAAAGCCATAATGCTTGTAAATACTCATCTTCTCAGGAACTCTAAAGATCAGGAAAACACCTTTTGCACTACAAAACCCACTGTTTTATAACGCAAAAACCACCCTTTCACCCTGCAAAAACCACTGTTTTGCATTGCGAAACAGGCGTGTTCGCAATACGCAGACATACAGATGGTTATACAAACACATAGTGGGAGAAAAATGTTTACATGTTGATTGTCGTCCATTGGGTATATAACTTCCATGGGAACGGCAATAAAAAAGGTCTTCGAACGCAGGTTCCATGCATTCGAAGACCTTATTCCGCTATGCTGACAGCAATTTAATTCAATGGATAACAGGCTGTTTCGCCAGCATATTTGCCTGCATTGCCTACTTTCTTTTTATTTCTCTGCAGACTCGGGAGCCTTACCAATGAGGTCCATAAACTGGTCGAGCTTAGGCGTAATGATAATTTGTGTACGGCGGTTGCGCTGCTTTCCAAGTTCCGTATTGTTGGTTGCAATAGGATTGAACTCGCCACGTCCACCTGCAGTCAGGCGCTTTGGGTCTACACCGAAGTGAGATTGCAAGTACTGTGCAACCGATGATGCACGCAAACAAGAGAGGTCCCAGTTGTTACGAATGTTCTTCATCTGTGCACTTTGTGCGTTTACTGGAACGTTGTCGGTATTACCTTCAATCAGTACATCGTAGTCTCTGTAGTCGGTAATAATTTTTGCAATCTTGCTAAGGGTCTGTTCTGCACGGTCGTTTACTTCGTACGAACCACTCTTATAGAGCATATTGTCTGCCAAAGATATATATACAACACCCTTCAACACCTGAACATCAACCTCTTTAAGTTCCTCCTTGCTGAGGCTGCGTGTAAGGTTGTTGGTGAGAACGAGGTTGAGCGAGTCGCTCTTAGTCTTCACTTCTACAAGGTGTCGGATATATTGGTTACTCTCATTGATTTGGTCTACCAACTTCGAAATATTGATATTGTTTGAATTGGCATTGTTCAAACTCTGGTCAAGACTACTCTGCAAGGCTGCTGCACTTGCCTTTGCTTGTGCCAATTGGTCTTCCAAGCTCTTTATCCGGGCATTGTTTGCTGCAATCGTTTCCTTTGCGTTCTGATACTCACTCGATAGTCTTTGATTCTCCGATTGGCAGTTTTGCAAATCTTTCTTGCTGGCGCAACCTGTCATCAACAGTGCACCTGCACACAAGGTTAATACTAAAAGGTTCTTTTTCATATTGCTATAGTTTTTTAATTTATACTTATGACATTCGTTTTATCCGCATATAACGGACGCAGACTTATTGCACCTGCTTATTGTACAAAGGTATTCATTTAAAAGCAGATACCCACAAAAGTAAGAAAGCTTTATGTTATTTTAAGCGAGTTTAAGCATTTTCAAAGTAAAAATGCTTGTTTTCCCTATTCTATAGGCTCTATCTTAGGTTCTTTTACATCGGAAGGCGCCGCGCCATTGTCGTTCGTTTCCTCTTTAGTAGCGGGCGGTGGTGTAGACGAAACATCGATAGGTTCCGGCTCCGGTATGCCTTTTACACCATTGTTTGCATCTTCTGTTTCTACATAATCTACCTTTTTGTTCTCTTTTACTTCAACCTCCTTCGCTTCTTCTCTGGTCAATACAGGTATTTTCGACGTAGTATCGATACCTATCACCGTGCCCGACATGTCTACTTCGTACTTGCGTGGTGGCGCCATGTCGCGTGTTGCCATAAGTATCGACAGCAATAGCGAGCCTCCAAAAAGTATTCCCGCACAAACAGCAACGGGCTTGGTGTACGTAGGTTTCTTATTTTTCTGTGAGTTCATAAGCGCATTTCAGAATAAAAAACGTATGCGAAAGCAAAGTTACATCTACTGTACAAAAGTACTTAAAATATACAATATTGCCAAAGGAAAGTATAAAATGCTATTGTTTATTCTTATTTATCTGATGTTCGGAAACTGCATCGCTTGCTTTATTGAGTGCTTTTCCAACATTATCTCCAAACTTTTTACCAGCCTCGCTTACTTTTCTTAAGAACTTCTTTCCATTCTTTTCTGCCTTGCCGGCAATTCTTCCGATGGCAGCGGACTCTCGTTCCATAAACTGTTCCATGCCGTCGCCTATGGTGCTGAGACCTTGCTTTATTTTCTCTTCCGAAGTTTTCTTCCTGTACAATGTAGTATCAGCCGTATTGATATTGTTGTCGGCAGAATTGTAAGTGCGGTTTTTTGTATCCTTTCCTGTGTTTTGTTGGTTCTGCTTCTGTGTAGAAACCCGTTTCTTGGCAGGCACAGGATAGTTTAAAACGGCATTTGTCTGTGCACTAACACGTGTGCCAAATCCTATAAGAAGGAGCAGCAGCAGAGTATAGATAGTCTTTATCTTCATATCATTCTGTGAGTTTAATTTATAGAAATAACGTAGACAGCCCTATAATATTACTTTTTTACGAACAGCCTGACCACAAACCAAGCGTGTTTTGCAAGGGTCGGGAGTATGCCATAGTGCCTACACATAACTTGAAACCGTTCGTACAGCGAAGTCCGATGATGCTTTGTAGTCTGTCCTTCTTCTAAGTAATTGGCAATTACCGCATGTACATTTCTTAATAATAACCCTTCTTTTTCGCCTTCACGCATTATCTTTATGCACCAATCAATGTCGGCTGAATAACGGAAACGTGTATCGAAAGGAATCTTTTTGGCAATGTCCAATCGGGCATAAAAGGCTTGATGGCATACCAACATACCATCGCGGAACGAACGCCAAGACAGCTTTTCGGGCGGTTGCAGCCTGCGATGATATAAGAAGTTCCCTTTTTCGTCTACAATATCGGTATCTCCATATACGACGGCAGGACGCCTTTCGCCATCGCCAACCTCGGCTGCCAATGCTACTTTTTCTATTGTATCGGCAGCGGGAAAGCGGTCGCCAGCATTCAAAAACACCACATAATCGCCATTTGCACGTGCCAATCCTTTATTCATAGCATCATAAAGCCCTTTGTCCGGCTCGCTTTTTATACGAACAACATGCCCATTTTCCGCACTATCCGAAAGCTCTTTATAAGCGTCTGCAATTGCCAAAGTGTTATCGGTTGATGCTCCGTCCACGATAATATGTTCTATTGTGGGAAAGCTTTGTCGTAATACGCTATCGAGTGTAGGCTTTAATACATCGGCAGCATTATAGGTTATGGTTACTACAGAGAATGTTATCATATTTGTTTGTTGTTTGAATTGGCAAGCGCTTTCTTGTAAATATCGATGTATTGTGCTGCTACACGCGCTTGTGAATAGTTTTCCTTGACTTTTTTAATGGCGTCTGCAGAAAGTTTATCGTAGTCGGCAATGTTCAGCACCCAATAGATACCATTAGCCAAATCGGCAGAATCTTTCTGTTCAACGATATATCCATTGCGTTTATGATCTATCATTTCAGGTATTCCTCCCACTTCAAAGCCTACGCAAGGGATACCGCAAGCCATTGCTTCCATGATGGTATTGGGGAGATTATCTGATAAAGATGGAGTTACAAACACGTCAACAGCATTGTAGACATCTACTATTTGTTGTGTATCAGCCACGTATCCTAATGGAAACATCGGCAACTCGAAGTCGTTACACAATTCTTCGGCATGCCCACCGAGTACAATCACGGCTGTATTTGTTAATGTTTCAGGGTGTTGTCTCACCATTTTCTGGCATGCATCAACTAAATAACCCATACCTTTATTATGGTTTGTAACGCGTTGCGATGCGAAAAGTATCAGACGTTTATCGGCAGGCAAGCCTAATTTTTTACGTGCTTCGTTTTTATTAGTCCTGCAAAAGATATTGGAATCTATTGGGTTCGGAATACTTTCAATGATATTCTTGCCTATTAATGCACTCTTTTTTGCTTCATTTTGCAGCCATTTACTGCATGCTATATATATAATATGTGAATGTCCTTTTATTTGTTCCTTACGTCGCCACGTCCTTTTTGCAAGGTCACAACCGAAAGGAAAGGGCAGCAAACGGCATTTTTCGCAGTGCGTTTCAAACTTCCTGCAGTCCAATGTTATATGGCAAATGGCGGTGGCAGGCCATATATCGTGCATTGTCCACACAAGGGGCTTGCCTGCCTTCAGTACTTTTTCTATATTGTTGAGCGATATAAAACCTTGATTTATCCATGCTAAATGAATGACATCGGCATTCTTAAATTCTGGCAATTGCGTTATATCAGTTCCTGTATTGGCTATATCAATCGCAAAAAGATTTCGCTTTGAAAATCGCAAATGACAAAATATGCACCATCTTTCCCACAATTTGTTCCATCGTGTGCGCCAGTTGTTCTTTATAGCAAATACCGTTTTATCGTCACTCAACTTGTCCCGAACAAGCATAGATGCATCTATTCCACTTTTATTCAGTGCATCTTTTAAACGATTTGCAGCTACTGCAGCTCCGCCCGTCCGTTCACTTGTATTTACAATTAATACTCTCATTCTACTTTTTTCGTATTACAAAGATAAGAGTTTTCGGCGAAACAACGGAAAGAAGACTCAAAGAATGGCATAAAAGTTAGATTACAGCAGATTATATTGCCCGAATAAACAAGTTTATTACCACTTTGAAGAGCTGTATCAACACTGTTTTAGTCCACTCTAACTTGGCACCTACATCGTGTTAAACACATAATCCCAAAGTTGTTCAGGCATTATCATAACGTGGAAACACATTTTCCGAAACATAAAAAAAGAATAAAGAGACTTCAATCTTTTCGATAAAACAATGTGAATTATAAAGAAAAATGCTATATTTGCACCTCTCTAACGATTTTAAACAAGCAATGTCAATCGCATTATCAAGAGCTTTTGTACACTATGGACTTCATTTTCTCGCACCTTTATTGTTTGCACAATTCTTTAAACGCGAGCATAGAATGAAGGCATTTTGGATTATGTTGGCGACAATGCTTGTAGATATGGACCACTTATTGGCTACACCTATGTTTAATCCGTACCGTTGCAGCGTAGGTTTTCACCCCCTTCACTCTTATTTTATGGTAGGTATCTACGCACTTTTGTGTGTGTTGCCCTACGAAAGACTAAAATTACCGTGGTGGTTTCGCCCCATTGGAATAGGATTATTCTTTCACATGCTCACCGATTTACAAGATTTTTATTTATGGCAACAGTGGTTATAAACATGTTTAGAACTATGACACTGTGCTCCATTAAGTAACTTTCTAAAAGGATTTAATGCCCATTTGGTGCTTTCATCTCTTTTTCGTACTTTTGCAATAATAAAATGTAAGGACTATGATACTATCAATGACAGGCTACGGCAAAGCTGTCGTAACCTACAAGGAAAAGAAAATAAACGTTGAAATAAAGTCGCTAAACAGCAAGAACTTCGATCTTTCAACTCGTATTGCTCCTTTATATAGAGAAAAGGAAATGGAGATAAGGCAAACTCTTGCCAGTTTGTTGGAACGCGGCAAAGTAGATTTCTCGCTTTGGATAGAGAAAGATGCTGTATTAGACGCAACACCTATTAATGCGCAATTGGTAAAGAACTACTATCAACAAATAAAGAACATAGCAGCAGAAATAGGCATTCCGGAACCTGCAGAATGGTTTCCTACATTGCTGCACTTACCCGATGTTACAACAAAAACCGAGATTGAAATACTCGACGAAGAAGAATGGGAAGTTACAAAACAAGCTATCAATAATGCAGTAGAAAACCTTATAGACTTCCGTAAACAGGAAGGAACTGCACTTGAACGTAAGTTCCACGAAAAGATTAATAACATAGAAGCGCTTTTAAAAAGCATAGAACCTTATGAAGAAAGCCGAGTTCCAAAGATAAAAGAAAAAATTATAGAGGGATTGGAGCAGGTTGCAAAAGTAGATTACGACAGAAATCGCTTGGAACAAGAACTAATTTACTATATAGAAAAATTAGACATAAACGAAGAGAAGCAACGTTTAGCGAACCATCTGAACTATTTCCGTGAAACAATGGAAGAAAAAGGACACGGAGTTGGAAAGAAATTGGGTTTCATTGCACAGGAAATGGGACGCGAAATAAATACAACTGGCTCGAAAAGTAACCAAGCCGAAATGCAGAATATCGTGGTTAAGATGAAAGATGAGCTGGAACAAATAAAAGAACAAGTGCTGAATGCACTGTAAAGAAACTACAAATGCAAGGTAAACTAATAATTTTCTCAGCCCCATCTGGAGCTGGTAAAAGCACCATTGTGCAATGGTTAATGAAAGAACACCCCGAACTTAAATTAGCTTTCTCTATAAGTTGTACAACACGGCAGCCACGCGGTACAGAGAAAGATGGAGTAGAATATATCTTTCTCAGCCCCGAAGCTTTTAAAAAGAAGATAAACGATAATGAATTTTTGGAGTACGAAGAAGTTTATACCGACCGTTTTTATGGTACCTTGAAGAGTCAGGTAAATACGCAAATGGCTAAAGGACAAAACATAATCTTCGATGTTGATGTGAAAGGCGGCTGCAACATAAAACAGTTTTATGGTGAAAAAGCATTAAGCTTGTTTATTCAACCACCTTCTATCGACGAACTTCGCAGACGTTTGGAGGAAAGACAGACCGATTCGGCAGAGGCTATAGAATACAGAATGGCAAAAGCTGAACACGAATTGACATTTGCCGATAAATTCGACTATATTATTGTGAACGACGATTTGGAGAAAGCGAAGCATGAAACCTATAAAATTATAAAACAATTCATAGAGTCGTAAGGTGCAATGAAGGTTGGAATATACGGCGGTTCGTTTAATCCTATTCATAACGGACACATAAAACTGGCTGAAGTATTCTTAAAGGAACTTGGCTTAGACGAGGTTTGGTTTATGGTTTCGCCGCAAAATCCTTTTAAAATAAACAGCAAGTTATTAGACGATACACTGCGCTTGCAATTAGTGAAGAAAGCTTTGGAAGATAAAAAGAATATGATTGCTTGCAACTACGAGTTTAGTTTACCAAAGCCTTCGTATACTTGGGACACCTTACAACGACTTTCTTCTGATTTTCCTACCAATGAATTTATTCTTCTGATAGGTGGAGACAATTGGCAAGCGTTCGACAAATGGTATCACGCAAAGGATATTTTAGAAAACTATCGCATTGCCGTTTATCCGAGAAAGAGCAGTGAAACTGCAGGAAATTGCAATTTATTTTCGACTGAAAATGTAACCTTGCTGAACATTCCTCTTGTCAATATAAGCAGCACAGATATCCGGCAACACATAAAAAATGGAGAAACTATAAAAGGATTGGTTCCTGAATGTATTGAAAATGATATAAAAATGTTTTATAATAGAATATAAAAACTATCGGAAGATGCTGACAAGCTATACAAACAAGCACACTGTTGAACGGAAATTATAATAAGATGGCAGAACAAACTTTAAAAGAAAAAACGGCAAAAGGACTCTTCTGGGGAGCATTGAACAACGGTACAATGCAGATTTTGAATGTGCTTATTGGTATTTTGTTGGCTCGTTTGCTTTCCAATGCCGATTACGGTCTAATGGGAATGCTTGCTGTTTTTACTGCTGTTGCAGGAGCCTTACAAGAAAGTGGCTTTACTTCTGCTATCGCAAATATAGAAAATCCTACGGACAACGACTATAATTCGGTGTTTTGGTTCAGCACTATTGTAAGTTGGTGCTCGTATCTGGTGCTTTTCTTTTGCGCTCCGCTAATTGCTGACTTCTTCCACCATGCAGAACTCGTAAATCTTTCTCGTTTCCTATTTGTTTCTTTGCTTTTCTCTGCCATTGGTACTGCACCAACGGCATATCTGTTCAAGAACATTATGGTAAAGGAAACAACTATCTTGCGTGTATCGTCTTTGGTAGTTTCGGGCATTGTCGGCATCGTGTTGGCACTGCAGAATTATGGTTACTGGAGCTTGGCTTGGCAGCAGGTTCTATATATAACGCTTACAAGTTTAGGGCGTTTTTTTATAATCCCTTGGCGACCTTCCTTGAAAATAAGTTTTGCTCCAATACGCAGAATGTTCTCTTTCAGCTACAAAATCTTAATTACTACTGTTGTAAACATAGTGAGCCAAAACTTACTTACATTCATTTTCGGACGCCTTTACACGGCAAATGCTGTTGGAAACTTCTCGCAAGCATTCAAATGGGACACGATGGCAAGTACAATGGTATCGGGAACTACATCGCAAGTGGCACAACCTGTATTGGCAGAAGTGAAGTCGGAAACAGAACGACAAGCAGTCGTTTTCAGGAAGATGCTACGTTTCACCGCCTTCTTAGCCTTCCCAGCCATGTTTGGTTTGAGCATGGTTGCACACGAATTTATAATTGTCCTCATATCCAACAAGTGGGCAGATAGTATTCCGCTGCTTCGCATACTTTGCATCAGTGGCGCTTTTCTGCCTTTCTACACATTATATCAGAATTTGATGATAAGCCGTGGCAAATCTGATGTATATTTATGGGTAACAACTTCGCTTATTGCAGTTCAGTTATTGCTTGTTTTGTTGTGCCATAGCAAGGGAATGGTGTTCATGGTGAGCGCTTATACAGTAGCCACAGTACTCTGGCTGTTTGTTTGGCAATATTTTGCATATCGCGAAATCTCCCTTCGCTTATACGATGTTTTGTGTGACATTACACCTTATATGGTTATTTCTGCAGCAATTATAATCGCAGTTTATTTTGCTACAAGCGGTATTCAAAATCTTATAATTCTCTTATTGACACGAATAATCTTGGCAGTTGCAGCCTACTTCATTGTCATGAAACTATTAGGTTCTAAAATGCTCGACGAATGTATTGCCTATTTGTTTCATAAAAGGATAAAACCGTGAAAGAGGAACTGTCAGATACAAGCAGATTTTGTAGCACTTGGAAAGTTGGAAACAACCCTTTCGCTTACAAATCCCAAAGAATTGTTTTCGATTTTCAGAACGTTATTTCTTTCCATTCAAATATTCCCATTTACTAAATCGTAGGATACAAAACGCACCGAGAATAGTTTACATTGAATAAAACAAATATCTCAATTGAATAGAACAGATATCTCATTTTTAGAATGAAAGAAAGGGAAAAAGAGCGAAACTCTACTCATAGAGTTTCGCTCTTACATATCTTCTTAATTAATTAAAATTCGTAGCCCACTTTGACAGTAAGACCATCGTAAGTGCCCGATATTCTAAAATATTCATTGTAATCCCAGCTAAGACATTGGCTTGCATAACCAACACCAATTGTTACATTCGAGAATTTTATTCCAGTAGTTCCGCTAAAATAAAAACCACCATCTAATCCCTTTTCCAATGATGCTCCATAGCCTGGCTTTAGGTCTATGTAAGGCTTAATCTTGCCTTGTACAGGTACTGTTACGTGTACATCAGCAAATACAGGCATTATGAAGTTTTCACTTTCTGTATAATAATTGAAGCCTAAACCACCACCAAGTCTGAAGTATTTATTTATATTGCCACCGATGGCACCAACTAATTCCAGTCTACCTGAATTGCCACTGCCGAATGTATAGCCACCTTCAATGTTTCCACGAAGTTGCTGTGCTGATACTGTAATACCAAATAAGACCGCTCCTGCTATTAAAAATAACTTTCTCATATATTCTTACTATATCTTTACAATTAGCTATACCTTAATATTTGGCCTTGTACAAGTGTTGTATATATACCTAAGTGATTCAGTTTACACAATTGTTCCTTGCTTATACCGTGCTGGCGTGCTATCGATTCGAGTGTTTCGCCTTCCGTTACCTTGTGGTAGAGTATTTGGTTACTGTTTGTTTGCTGTGCACCCGAATTGCGGCGAGCAGAGTAATCGGTATTCGGCATGCTGCTTTCATTAAACGAGTATCGGGTGCGCCCCTTTCCCTGAATATTCTCACGCGAATAGCCTGGACTTGCGTCTTTGCCACGAAGCGCTGTAGCACGAGCCGACTCGTTGTCCAAAGTTTGCTTGCGGAAAACGTAGAAATCGCCAGTTACGTCTTGGTGGGGAAAATCAAACAGAAGAGCCGGGTTGATGGCTACACCTGCCAAACGTGTTTCGAAGTGCAAGTGCGAACCTGTAGAACGCCCTGTGTTGCCACCGAGTGCGATAGGTTCACCGGCTCTAACAGTTTGGTTTGCATAGACAATTTGTTTTGAAAGATGCCCATAATAGGTTTCCAAGCCATTGTTGTGGCGAATGACTATATACTTTCCATAGCCTCTTGCATCGTATCCTACAATGCGAACCTTACCAGAGAATGCTGCGCGGATAGTATCACCGATATATACCTTAATATCGAGTCCTTTATGAGCACGTCCCCAACGACGGCCGTAGTTACTTGTAACCACCCTGCTTGGAGTAGGCATGTGGAAGCCACGCAAGTCTATTTTGTAGACATCAGGCAAATATCCTTGTGCGTGTGTTTTAGAGTTGCTCCAGTCGTTGTATAAAGATGCCGATGGACTTTCTACTTCTTCTGCTTCTTGTAAGCGATTTATAACCATCGTGTCTAATGATTTGGCACGGCGGTCTACGGGCGATTGGCGTGCTATTAAGTCTTGTGCGCAAACTGGCGTAACAACAAAACCTAACAAAGCCGATAAACCTAATGTTTTTACTATTCTTTTTAAAGTCATTATATTTTCTTTTCTGATTCGGTTATATTTCAAATGGATTAACCGTTTGAGTTTCCAAAATGTTGTTCTTAAGTAGTTGAACAATACAAAAGACCAGCTAAATCGATTAAGAACGTTGCAAAGATAGGTATTTTCTAACAAAGACATTACTGTCTTAACAGTTTTTATTGTATTGCGAGATGGCTGTTCCGTCCACTTTATATATTTGTATATTTATCTTCAACTCCTTTACTTAGGGAGTCGTAGGACATTTGTTGGTATATATTTACGAGATTGCTGCCCAGTTTATATTAGTATTTCTTAACTCTTTAAGTCTGTCCCAAAGCAAATTATATTCACTTTTCGAGCAAGTAGGGTCGTTGTCTATTATCTTCTTGGCTTCGTCGCGAGCCAATTGGACCAGCTGTCCGTCGCGAGCTATATCTGCTATTTTCAGGTCGAACGCAATACCACTCTGTTGCGTACCCTCAAGGTCGCCCGGCCCGCGGAGTTTTAGGTCGGCTTCGGCTATTTCAAATCCATCGTTCGTATCGCACATAATATCTATTCGTCGGCGTGTCTCGGTTGTCAGTTTATGGCTGGTTACCAGTATGCAGAAACTTTGTTCAGCACCTCTGCCCACCCTACCCCTAAGCTGATGTAGCTGTGACAAGCCAAAGCGTTGAGCATCTAAAATAACCATAACACTTGCATTTGGAACATTTACGCCTACTTCTATAACGGTAGTGGCAACAAGTATCTGTGTTTTCCCCTCCACGAAGAGTTTCATTTCGGCTTCTTTCTCCTTATCCTTCATCTTGCCGTGAATCTTGCTCATCTTAAATTCGGGGAACACTTCTTTTAGTGCTTCATAACCACTTTCAAGGTTTTTAAGATCGATTTTCTCGCTCTCTTTGATTAGCGGGAATACGATGTAAACTTGACGTCCTAAGTTTATCTGCTTGCGAATGCCGTCGTAGAGGCTTGTTGTCTGTGTGTCGAACTTGTGAATGGTTTGTATCGGTTTGCGTCCGGGAGGCAGTTCGTCTATCACACTCACATCTAAATCGCCGTATAGGGTCATTGCTAAGGTGCGCGGAATAGGGGTAGCAGTCATTACAAGAATATGTGGTGGATTTTCGTTCTTGCTCCATAGTTTTGCACGTTGCGCCACACCGAAGCGGTGTTGTTCGTCAATGACAGCTAAGCCGAGGTTGTTGAACTGTACCTTGTCTTCTATAATGGCATGTGTTCCTACAGCAATATGAATGGAACCATCGATGAGTCCGTCCATCACTTCTTTACGTTTTTTGCCCTTTACGATACCTGTGAGCAACTCTATGCGTAGGTTCATACCCTTCAGAAGGTCTTTCAAGGTTTGTAAATGCTGTTCAGCAAGAATTTCGGTAGGTGCCATCAAACATGCCTGGAAACCATTATCGACGGCAATAAGCATGGACATCAGTGCGACAAGTGTCTTTCCGGAACCGACGTCGCCTTGTAGCAAACGGTTCATTTGCTTTCCGCTCCCCATGTCGGCACGAATCTCTTTCATTACGCGCTTCTGGGCATTGGTAAGTTCGAAAGGCAAGTTATGCGTATAAAACCAATTGAACTGTGTGCCAATAGTTTTGAAGTAGTAGCCTCTGTACTTCCTTCGCTGATCGCTCGCATACCTTAATATATTCAGCTGCACATAGAACAGTTCCTCAAACTTCAAACGAACTTGTGCTCGTTGTGTGTCGTCTACCGAGTTCGGATAGTGGATTTTGCGTAAAGCATCGTTGCGTGAAATAAGATGCAGGCGTTGGGTAATGAAGTTGGGTAACGTTTCGGGCAATGGCGTAACCAGTTTCTCTAAAAGCGTTTTGGTCAGTTTTTCTATGGTATGCGAGGTTATCCCCGACTTCTTCATTTTCTCTGTAGTCGTATAGAATGGTTGCATGCCCATGTTGTTGAGTTGCAGTTCTGAAGCGTCGTCTATGTCGGGGTGTGTAAATTGGAAGCGTTGATTGTAGATAGACGGTTTCCCAAATATTACATATTCTTTTCCGATGAAGTAGTTCTTATATATATATTGTGTACCATTGAACCAAACGAGATCGCAAACACCGTGTCCATCGCTGAAGTGGGCAACGATGCGTTTCTTTCGTCGTCCCATATCAAATTCCTCGAAACTTAGGATATGCCCTTTTATTTGAACGTAGGGCATGTCGGGAACAAGTTCCGAAATGCGATAAACCTTTGTACGGTCTATGTATTTATATGGATAGTACTCTAACAAGTCGCCATAAGTAGAGATACCAAGTTCTTTTCTCAGAATCTCTTTGCGGTGTGGTCCTACCCCCGTAAGATACATTATGTCTTGTTGGAGTATGTCCATTCAGGCTCGTCAATTTTTTGTTTCTTTCTCCTTTATAAGTATTTCGGCCAATTTTAGGTCTAACGGTGTTGTTATCTTAATGTTCTCCCGGTTGCCTTCTACTAACGATATTTTACAACCAAATTGCTCCATTACAGTAGCATCGTCGGTGAAGGATTCCTGATAAGGTTGTGCAAAAACCACCTTTGCCATCGCAATGTTAAACACTTGTGGCGTTTGTACACTGCGGTAATTGGCTCGTTCTACACTTCTTGAACTTCCGTTCTCTTCGACAATGCGTAAACTTTCGGTTATGGGCATCACGGGAATAGCAGCACAAGTACGTTGTGCTTCGTCGTAACATCGCTTAATCGTATCGACCGATACAAAAGGACGCACTCCATCATGAATTCCAACAAGTCCATCGTTGCTTTCTGGGATATGCGATAAACCATTGAGCGATGATTCGAAACGTGTAGAACCACCATTCACAATTTGATGTTCGATGGTAAAAGCATACTTGTTGCATAGCTCCCGCCACAAGTCTTGTTGCTCTTCGGGGAGCACAAGAATAATATTCAATGTCTTATCGTACTCATAAAAACGCTCGATGGTATGCATCAAGATGGGCTTGCCGCCGATGAGCAGGAACTGTTTGGGCAGTTCGCTCCCCATTCGTTGTCCTTTGCCACCTGCTACTATTACGATATAATTCATTGTTTAATACGATTTAGGACATTGTTTAATGGAGTTTTATTAACTCTGAGACCAACATTCCGTCTTTCACATCTTTTGCAATTGCTGCTGAGGTGAGCTGTTCCAAGATAGCAAAACCGTAGATGAAAGCAGCAGCAGGTCCTTTGCCAGTAGTGATATTACCGTCTATTGTGCAAAGTTCTCCTGTGTATTCTGCACCAGTCAGTCGTTTTTCAAAACCAGGATAGCAAGTTGCATGCTTACCTCTTAATACTCCAACAGAACCTAAAACCATTGGCGCAGCACAGATTGCACCCAGACGTTTGCCTTTTTCGTTTTGCTCTACAAGCAATTTGCGCAACCCTTCGTGCAGGTTTAAGTTGGCTGCACCAGGCATTCCACCTGGCAGCATAAGTATGTCTGCATCAAAAAAATCATCGACCTCATCGAACAAAAGGTCAGCTTTAACTGTTATTCCGTTTGCAGATTTTACCATTAAGCTATTGGAGATGCTTACAGTCTTAACCTCAACTCCCCCTCTTCGGAGAATATCTACAGGTGCTAATGCTTCTATATCTTCAAAGCCATTAGCAAGAAATTCGTATGCTTTTGCCATATATTTTCATTTAAACCTTTAACATTCCATCTTATTTTGTTATTTTTGCAAAAGGAAAGCATCGGTCAAGCTCTTTAGATATGACCAGGAAGATGCTCAACAATGTATTCTTTCTCTTTAGGAAAGACGATTGCAAATATACAATATTATTCACAAACTGACAAAGACGAAAGAGAAAAGATTAGTTATGCGCTGTATTTGAAAACAGAATATAACTTTAGAAATGAGATTTATGACAAGAAAAGAACTTAGTTTCGCGATCTTCGGAAATAGCAGACAAACGCTTGAAGCCAACTATATAAAAGATGTCTTTGATTATCTTACTAAATATGGGGCAAGAACCTTTGTAGAGGAACATCTATACGAAGGACTTTGCAAGAATCTGATTAAGAAGGAACAAGTAGCGGGGGTAATTAAAGAAAATGACTTTAATACCGATTATGCTATCTCTTTAGGAGGCGATGGTACGTTTCTTAGAGCAGCCAGCAGAGTAGGTGCAAAGCAAATTCCAATTATTGGAGTGAATATGGGACGTTTGGGTTTCCTTGCTGATGTGTTGCCTAACGAAATAGAAGAAGTCTTAGACGATATATATAAAGGTGATTTCGATATTGACGAACGTTCTGTTATCAAAATAGAAACGGAGAACGAGGTTATAGAGACGAGTCCCTACGCTCTGAACGATATTTCTATACTGAAACGCGATAATGCATCAATGATAACAATACACGCCAGGATAGATGATGAATATTTGGTAACGTACCAAGCTGACGGCTTAATAGTGAGTACTCCCACCGGTTCTACAGCTTATTCGTTGTCAAATGGTGGCCCCATTATTGTTCCTCGGGGTGATATTCTGTGTCTGACCCCTGTAGCACCACACAGTTTAAATATCCGTCCGATAGTGTTTAACGACGATGTTGTCATACGTTTAGAGGTAGAGAGTAGAAGCCATAACTATCTTGTTGCCATTGATGGACGTTCTGTAAAACTTAAGGAGGGAACCATGCTGACAATAAGGAAAGCTCCATTTGTAACACGAATAGTGAAGCGTCGGGATTATAGCTATTTCGCTACATTGCGCACGAAGCTGATGTGGGGTGCTGATTTGCGAAAGTAACATAACGTCTCAAGCTATATGATGAAGACGAAATAAAGAAAAGGGTCTCCAACGTAATGGGAATAAAAGTTTTTTTCAACACTCCAGAAACTAAGTATGGAACCAAAGATATTTTCCTTTGGCTTTGGCGCGCATGGCGAGGCAACCGATTGCAGGCTGTCCTTAATGCTGTGGTTGGACTATTAGGTGTTGTAGTATCGCTATCGTCGGTATGGGCTGTGCAACATGCCATTGACGTTGCGGCGCACGAAGTTGAGGGGAACATCATAATAGCCGTACTTCTTATGGGCGGTCTCATCTTGTCTAACTTTGCGCTGAATATAGCTTCGGTCTGGATACGAAACATCTTGGGAATAAAGGCTCAGAACAGAATGCAGCAAAAACTGCTCGATCGTATGTTACGTTCGAAGTGGAATGGCAAGGAAACCCATCATTCGGGCGACGTGTTAAATCGTTTAGAGACCGATGTTACAAATGTTGTGAACTTCTTAACGGAGATTATACCGAACTCGCTTTCCACATTGGCACTTTTTGTTGGAGCGTTCGGTTACTTGTTTATGATGGACTGGCGGTTGGCAATCGTTATTGTAATAATGATTCCTATCTTCATTCTTTTCAGCCGAGTCTATGTACGACAGATGCGCCATCTGACAAGTGAAGTGCGAACGTCCGACTCAAAGGTGCAAAGCATATTGCAAGAAACAATTCAACATAGGCTGCTTATTAAGACCTTAGAAGGAGATAGCGCTGCCGTTGATAGGCTCGAAGATACACAAAGTGTGTTGAGAAGCAATGTTGTACGGCGTACAAAGTTCTCAGTATTTTCTTACTTGGTGCTTAATTTAGGATTCTCTGTCGGTTATCTTATTGCTTTTACTTGGGCAGCCGTCAGACTTTCGGGGGGCACATTAACCTTTGGTGGAATGACTGCCTTTTTGCAATTGGTAAACAAAATACAAAATCCGGCACGTCAGCTTACGCATCTTGCACCTCAATTTGTGTCAGTTTTCACAGCAGCAGAACGATTGATGGAATTAGAAGAAAATCCATTGGAAGAACAAGGAGAACCTATCGAACTGAAGGCACCATGTGGTGTACGTTTCATAGACGTGGCTTTTGCTTATGATGATTCTGAAAATAATGTTATTGAACATCTTAGTTATGACTTCTATCCAACATCTTGCACTGCCATTCTGGGCGAAACAGGTGCCGGGAAGACAACCATGGTGCGTATGATTTTGGCTCTTTTGCAGCCTAACAGTGGGAAAGTTGAAATCTATAACGAAAAAGAACACCACGACTTAAGCCCACTATTACGAACTAACTTCGTATATGTCCCGCAAGGAAATACACTTATGAGTGGTACAATTCGCGATAACCTTCGTCTCGGAAAACTTGACGCTACAGACGACGAGATGGCAGAAGCACTCAAACGCAGTTGTGCTGACTTTGTGTTTGAACTTCCTGACGGACTTGATACGAAGTGCACGGAACAGGGGGGAGGACTAAGTGAAGGGCAAGCCCAGCGCATCTCAATAGCACGCGCACTATTGCGTAACCGTAGCATCATGCTTTTCGATGAGGCTACATCGGCGCTTGACCCTGACACTGAGCGGAAACTTTTGCAAAATATTCTCTCGAAACGCGATAAAACCATCATATTCATTACCCACCGACCAGCTGTGATGGAATATTGCGACCAAACAATAGAAATAAAAAAACGACATTCGTGCAGGGAATACATAAAGGAGAGACAAGTGTAACCCCCAACAGAAAGATATAAAACAATTAAATAAGAAGAAAAAATGAGAAGAACAATTCTATCGACAATGTTTCTTTTGGCGACTTTCGCTACAGCTGCAGCACAAGACTTAGACAGCAAATATGCTACAAATCTGCTGAAGCCAGGAACTGTTGCGCCCGATTTCACACTGAGAACCGCCGACGAAAAGGACATAAAACTACGAGAATTTCGTGGAAACTATGTCGTTTTAGACTTCTGGGCATCGTGGTGCCCCGATTGCAGAAAAGATATTCCAGCCATGAAACAGCTTTGGAGCAACCTCATGGATTACAATGTGCGCATTATTGGAATATCGTTCGACACAAACAAAGAGGCTTGGGTCAATACATATTGGGACAAATATCAAATGAATTGGACGCAAGTAAGCGAACTGAAGAAGTGGAAGAAGGATACGAAAATAGACCGTTTGTATCACGTAGACTGGATTCCAACAATGTACCTCATAGATCCTAATGGAAGAATAGTCCTGGGCACGGTAGAGATAGAGAAGCTTCGTGCTACTCTTGAAGGGCTGAGACCCCAATTAAAGATGTCTACTGCCGATGTTATGCCCGTGTATGTAGGTGGTAACGAGGCAATGCAACAATACCTGAAAGAGCATCAGCTTTATACCTTACAAACACGAAAGATGCGTATCAGTGCCAATGTTAAGGTGTCGTTCAGTGTAGAAATGGACGGAACAATTACCGGGGCACGTGTCCTGGACGTTGCCGAATTGAAGGCAAATAGTCCTAAGTACGACAAATTAAGCGAAGACAGGAAAGCTGAAGTATTGGCAGCTGCCACAGAGCATTTCCGAAAGGAAGCCATTCGGTTGGTAGAACACATGCCACTATGGACGCCTGCATTAAAGAACGGTCGTCCTGTCAAAGAGAAAACAACCATAGTCATAGAATTCGATCCCTATTATAAAGGACCAAAAAAATAATTAACTTGCAATTAAAACGTAATGAACTACGTTGAAAGAAGAGCTGTGTCTGCTAATGCAAAGATACTAATTTTAAAACTAATCACAACGCGACATATTGTTTCTAATGACCACCATTAGAAAATAATTTTTGGAAATGGATGTTATTCAATAACTTACATCATTAACCACGGGTAAGTATTCCCAATGACCGGTTTGGGTTTAAGACAGTACCCTAAACTTATCCCGAACTGGCGTAGATACTGGAAATCGCCTTGGTTTTATAAAAATAATTCTGACAGAAAACGATAATTTCGATTTGGCATTGCGAAAGCGGCTGTTTTGCACGGTAAAAGCATAGGTTTTACGTTGCAAAACAGCCGCTTTTGGAATGCAAAACAATAGGTTTTATAATACACTGATAACAAGACTGTTAAGCAATCGCTATTCTTTTGAAAAATATTTACACTTATTTACCGTCAGATGCACGCAACCGAAGCAGTTTTAACAGGCTGTTCAGTGCTGTCCAAACATCTTGTTGGTTGAGCTATTCTTTCAGCAATTGCTCGGCAACAGCTTCCAATTCGGCATACCATTCTTCGCCAAAGCGGCGAACAAGCGGAGCTTTCAGGAACTTATAAATAGGCAAATCAAGTTCCCTACCCTTCTTCACCGCATCTTTGCAAATGTCCCAACGATGATAATTCAGACCTACAAGATTGTTTCCAAACTCCTTTACACGAATGGGATAGAGGGCGCACGAAATGGGTTTTACGAAGCTTGTCTTCCCTTCACGGTACGAACGCTCCAGTGCACAGAGGCAGCAATCTTTGTCGTGGAAGGTGAAAACACAGTCTTTTCCGTGCACAATGCTGGTTACCAAGTCGCCTTCTCGGTCGGTATAAGCAACGCCCTGCTTGTCGATAACGGCTTGCGCAGACGCACTGAGGTCGCCCCACACCGCATCTACAACATCTTCTATGGCTGCTATTTCGTCCATAGAAACAGGTGCGCCAGCATCTCCTTCCACGCAACAGATACCCTTACAAGCATCGAGGTCGCAACAGAACTTCTCCGTTATAATGTCAGGTGAAACCAAAACATCGCCAACCTGCAAGATAGGCATCATCTTCTTATCGCTCATTTCTTTCGTTTTCTCTTTCCTCAGTACGCATTAACCAATCTATTTCACCCATTCCTTGTTGCTTTAAATAAGCGTTGCAACATGTAAATTGGTGCTTTTTAAATTTATACCTTTGCCTTGCAGTAGGGTGATATGATTCGATTATATGATGACGTTCGGTATCTATCAGTCTTTTTTTCCTCTTTGCATCATTTCCCCAAAGCATAAATACAATGTTTTCACGGTTTTTATTTAATGCTTTAATGGCTGCGTCTGTAAAGTTCTGCCATTTAAATCTCTTATGACTATTGGGTTTAGCATCACGCACTGTCAGTGTTGTATTCAGCAACAACACACCTTGTTCAGCCCAACGAGTCAAATCGCCTGATTCGGGCATAGTCTTGCAAAGGTTATCTTCTATCTCTTTATAAATCTTTCGGAGCGATGGCGGCAGCTTTACTCCATCGGGCACAGAGAAGCTCAAGCCCATAGCTTGCCCTTGCTCGTGGTAAGGGTCTTGCCCCAGAATAACCACTTTAACCTTGTCGAACGGACAAAGATTAAAAGCATTGAAAATAAGTTTTTCTGAAGGATAGCATGCTTCTTTATACTCGCTATTTAGTTCTTTAACGAGTTCAGTAAAGTAAGTTTTTTTAATTTCACCCCTCAAATGTTCTTCCCAAGAAGCCTCAAGAGGAACATCTGTACCATTAATCTGCAAGGTAGGCATCATCTTCTTATCGCTCATTTCTTTCCTTTTATCTTTCCCAAATATGGGTTTACCAATCTATTTCGTCCAATCCCTGCTGCTTTAAATAAGCGTTGCAACGTGAGAATTGGTGCTGACCGAACCAGCCACCTCTATTTGCCGACAGCGGAGAGGGGTGCACCGATTCGATAATACAATGGCGATTGGCATCTATCAATCGCTTTTTCGAGCGGGCAAAACCACCCCAAAGCATAAAGACAACGTGTTCGCGATGGGCACTGAGTGCCTCGATAGCGGCGTCTGTGAAGTTCGCCCAACCTAAAGTTTGATGACTGTTGGCTATATGTGCACGCACCGTCAGCGTGGCATTCAGCAGCAATACGCCTTGTTTCGCCCAACGTGTTAGGTCGCCCGATGTGGGTATGGGTTTGCCAAGGTCGTTTTGTATCTCTTTATAAATGTTTTGAAGCGACGGCGGCAGCATTATTCCTTCGGGTACAGAGAAGCTCAAACCCATAGCTTGTCCTTGCTCGTGGTAAGGGTCTTGCCCAAGAATAACCACTTTAACCTTGTCGAACGGACAAAGATTAAAAGCATTGAAAACAAGTTTTCCCGGTGGAAAGCACAAGCTGTTCCTATACTCGTTGCGCACACTTTCGGTGAGTTGGGTGAAGTAAGGTTTCGTAAACTCCCTCTCCAAGTGTTGTTTCCAAGAAGCCTCAATATCTACCATAACATTTTCTTAGATACAATTCAGCCCTATCAGGCATAAGTCTGATAGGGCTAAACCATTGTTTTTATCTTTATTTATCTTCTATCAAGCATTCGCCTGTCATCTCTTCGGGTTGTTCCAAGCCCATAATGTGGAGAATAGAAGGCGCAACATCAGCCAACCGTCCCGACTTTACACGAGCCGAATTGTTGTCGGTAACGTATATAAAAGGCACAGGGTTCAACGAGTGTGCCGTATTTGGCGAACCGTCTTCGTTCAGCGCATTGTCGGCATTACCGTGGTCGGCAATGATGATAGCTTCATAATCGTTCGCCTTTGCAGCTTCGATAACTTCCTTCACACAGTTGTCTACCGCATGAACGGCTTTCGCAATGGCGTTCATAACGCCTGTATGACCTACCATATCGCCATTGGCAAAGTTCACAACAATAAAGTCGTACTCCGCTGTATTGATGGCTGCAACTAACTTATCCTTTACTTCGAAGGCGCTCATCTCAGGTTTCAGGTCGTAAGTAGCAACCTTTGGCGATGCCACCAAGATGCGGTCTTCGCCTTCGAAAGGCTCTTCGCGACCACCATTGAAGAAGAATGTAACGTGCGCATACTTCTCTGTTTCAGCCGTATGCAGCTGTTTCTTGCCTTGCTTACTTAGATATTCGCCAAGCGTCATGGCTACATTCTCTTTCGGGAACAAGATGTGTACGCCCTTAAAGTGTGCATCGTATGGTGTCATACAGTAATATTGCAAGTCCTTTATGGTGTGCATGCCCTGGTCGGGCATATCTTGCTGCGTAAGAACGTAGGTAAGTTCCTTAGCACGGTCGTTACGATAGTTAAAGAAAATAACCACATCGCCCTCGCCAATTGTTCCATTTACATTTGCATTGTTAATTGGCTTGATGAACTCATCGGTAACTCCGTCGGCATAACTTTCCTTTACTGCTTTCACCATATCGGTGGCTTGCTTTCCCTTTGCCTCGACAAGCAGATCGTAAGCCTCTTTCACACGTTCCCAACGCTTATCGCGATCCATTGCGTAGAAGCGACCAACGATAGATGCTATGTGCGCATCGTTCTTGTCGCAGGTCTTCTGAATGTCGGCAATAAAGCCTGCACCACTTTCAGGGTCGGTATCGCGACCGTCCATAAAGCAATGCACATAAACTTCTTTCAGACCGTATTCCTTGCCTATCTCGATTAATTTATGAAGATGATTCAATGAAGAGTGGACGCCACCGGTAGATGTTAAACCCATCAGATGGAGTTTCTTGCCCGTTTTCTGCGCATAGCTGTAAGCGTTAATTATCTCTTTATTCTTCAGAATTTCACCATTTTCGCATGCCTTGTTAATCTTTACCAAATCCTGATATACAATTCGTCCGGCACCAATGTTAAGGTGTCCTACTTCAGAGTTACCCATCTGACCGTCTGGCAGACCTACGTTTTCGCCCGAAGCCTGCAACTGTGAGTGTGAAGATACTGCATTCAGATAGTCCAAGTAAGGTGTTGGCGTATTGTAAATAACATCTCCTTTACCATGTTTTCCGAGACCCCAACCATCGAGAATCATCAGAAGTGCTTTTTTTGCCATAATAATTTTACTCCTTTAATACCTATTTTACTGATTGCAAAGGTAAGAAAAAACTTACAAAGCACAAAGAAATATCGTTATTCTACTACTTTTTACACTTATTCATTCTACTATTTTATTAAAATAATGTGTAGAGCAAATAACCCCAGTGTGCCACCAATGCTGCCGCAAAACCACCGATGGTATGAGAAAGAATAGCCTTTGAAGTAAGTTCCCGATAGCCGATTGTATCGAGCATAGCAGTATGTGTGCTGAGGAAACCGCTCCAACACATACCCATACCCGTAAACACGGCAATGGCATTCCCATCTATCCAACCATGAGAAAGGAAATTCGGAACAAGGCTCAAGGCGGCTCCAACGGCTCCAAGGGCAGTTATAGGAAAGGCTACTTGGTGTGGATCGGTAAATCCAAACAATGGTTCCAACAGCCAGTTTATATAGTTTGCAGCTTTGGGCAACACAGCAACTCCTTCGTAAGCGGCCCCCGTAAACTCGCCCGTCTTGCTCGGACCGAACGTCAGAATCATTACAAGGGTCGATATTATAAGCACCCCGGGAATAATGGCAACGCCTACATCTACTCCCGACTTACCTCCATCGAGCAGCGAATTAAGCGTACGCAAAAACACAGACTTCTCCTCTTCATGGCGTGGACGCTCCATTTGCTTCTCAAACTTCTCTGCATCGAGCGCATTCTCCGTAAGATATTGCGGATAAGCCTTCAATACGAAGTGCTGCATGCAACGTGTTGAAACGATACAACCACAGCAAGCACCGAAGAAACCAATCAATGGCTCAACGAAATAACCTTGTCCGAGCATAAACACAATTACGATAAGTCCCATACCGAACGCTGTCCCGAAGTTGGTAAGCGAAATATATTGGAACTTCTTGAAATATCCGCTGAAATGCTTGTCTTGCGCCAACGTAATGATGGCGGGATTGTCTGAAAGGAAAGTAAGTATTGCTCCGAGCGATGCAACACCGGGAAGGTGAAACAACGGACGCATAAGCGGGCGCAGAATTTTCTCTATAAGGTCTACCACACCAAACTCTACGAGCAGCTTACCCAATGCTCCTGTCAGCACACAGATAGCCATTAGATAAAAGCAAGTGTTCAATAACAAATCGTGCGCCGTGTGCATTATGGTGTTAAGCATTGGTGCAACGCCCATTATCCAGCCTATACCGCCGAATAAAGCAATTATAATGAGCAGACACATAACACCTTTTGGTAATATCTGCTTCGACTTTTTAGTCGTGTTGTTTTGTCGGTTTTGTTCCATTTTTGTTTAGGATTACATCACAGGTTTTAAATTTCGGGCGTAAAATTACTATATTTTCCTCAATTACAATACTAATTCCTGAAAAATATTTAATTCGTTCTTAACATATTCTGTAAGTGTAGAGTCAACCAGCAAGTGCAAAATTATAATATTCTTTTGTAGAACTCGCATTTGGGTGTTTGAAAATTTAGTTTCTGTCTTGGTCTTCTGTTTATTTTCTTCTGTATCATTGCAATCTTTTTGTCTGTGAAATCATCGAAGTTTGCCTACTTTGGGATATATTGCCTGATGAGTTTGTTTGTATTTTCAACCGCTCCTTTCTGCCATGAGGTATATGGCTTGGTACAAAAATAGCCTGGCATGGTGTTCCGTTTCTGCTTTCTCAGTATAACGAAAAGTTTTTTGTGCTATTGCTATGGCAGCGTTGCTCACAGGGAGAGATTATTTATCTATCTTGGCATCGGCGTTTTTGTGCTTCTCTTCTATTTCTTTTTCCATCTTTTGGCGTGCTTGTTCGGCTTTTGTTTCATTATAGGCACGCAAAATGGGGTCTTCGGTATTGATGCCGTCGAATTTCTGGAATATTTCACGTTGCTTTTTTACGTGTTCTTTGTCGCGGCGGAGGCGTTTGTCGAGCATTAATCCTATATCAAATTCACGGATATCATGCTTTGGGGCAGCCTCTAATATATCACGTTTTGGCATTTGCTTTAGCAATTCTCTGCCATTCACTGTGTGTTTTCCCCATACAACAACTTCGCCAAGCGATTGTTTTTCAGGAAAAAGAAACACGGTATCCTTTTGTACTTCTGTTTGTGTTAGTGTTTCTGTATGGTATTTTGTTTTAGAGAATGTTGCAGTTTCGTAAGCAACAGGAAGATTTATTATGCCACGATAATCGGTTTTTCCAAAATGTTTTCCATTTACAGCTATAAGAACATCGCGAATGGGCAAACTGCTTACGCCATCGCACACTTGGACTTGCTGGGCACAAACTATGGTAACGTGCATTATAAAGATAAATAACGATAATACCTTACGCTGCATAGATGTCTGGTTTACGATTGCAAAAGTAAACTTTATATTCGGAATTGCAAGCTTATTAACACACAATTATCTGTAAATTTAATAAACGAAACAAAAGACCGAAAATGCCTTGATAATTATTTACTAATGCGCGATTTACAGAATGTTCCTATAGATAGAATATAGACTCGTTACCCATATTGAAAAGTAAATCGAGAATGCTTAGATTAGGTTGGAAACCAATTTTCTGTTCGTACACCTGATAATAAGGTTTTAGCACAAAATCTTTATCTACGAGTGGGTGCTTCGGACGTATTACTTCGCGAAAATCAGTATATTCACCGATGAAATCGTTATTTTTTTCGATTGGTATAAACCTATTGGTGGGTTTGAAATTGGGTTGTAAGTCGAGCAATTCGCAAAGCATGTATGTTATTTCGACATTGAAATCGAAAAGAAATTTCCACTTTTTTTCGAAGAATGGGCGAATGTCGTCTTGATAATATTCGAAGAAAGGACTTTCACCGTATGCCGAAAGTAGTGCATTCCAATGCTGATGCCGCCAGTTATCGTGTTCGCTAATGCAAACATCGCACATTTCGCATTTAGTATTATCGAACTTTTCTACTGGAATAGACAGAGTTTGCAGTCCGTTTGCTGTTGCAATAACACATCGGTTCCGATAAGTTTGCTTTACAAAATGGTCGTGTTGCTCAATTAAGCACACATCATATCGATTCAGCTTTTGGAACCACTGAATGGGAGCAAAGTAGGCAGAGGAAAGCAATGCAGACATCATAAAATTGGAATGAAAAGAAAGAAAAAATAGCATTGCTGACAAGTCTGCTTTACCAGATTTCCCAAACAATGCTATTTTGTCTTAAACAATATATTATTTTATATTATCAACCCATTTAAACAATCGGTTCCAACGTATGCCACTAAAGCCACGACGGTCCGGATCGCTTGACCACCATATAAATAATGGTTTGCCAACTATGTGGTCTTCAGGAACAAATCCCCAGTAGCGGCTGTCGGCAGAGTTATGTCGGTTGTCGCCTTGCATCCAATAATAGTCCATCTTAAAGGTGTACGATGTTGCAGGCTTACCATTAATATATATCTTTCCGTTCTTTACATCGAGCTTGTTTCCTTCGTAAACTTTGATGCAACGTTCGTAAACAGGCAGATTTTCTAAGGTAAGATTAATGCTCTTTCCTTTTGCCGGAATCCAAACAGGACCATAATTGTCGCGTGTCCATACTTTCCAACCAAGGTCGGAATTGCGTGGATAGTTAGAACCTGTATATATATCCTTATCTGTTACAGGACGAATAGCCTTAACCAAGCCATGTTGTTTCAATGCGTTTACCGCACGTTTGGTCAGCGGCATATAACCATCGTATTGTAAAGCTGCCTGATTGAGTACCAATCCTTGTTCAACATCGAAGCCGTGTAAGCGACTAAGACTCTGAACATCTTCGTTGCTTATACCTATTTCCTTGCGAAAATCGTCGTATTGCTCGCTCATTAAGTCGGCTGCAGTAACATTGTTGAACTTTACTAAATAAGCATATTCCACATTTTCGGGTTCTTTGTTTGGTTTTCCGTCCAAATATACAATCTTATTCTTTATCTGGAGGGTCTGCCCTGGCAAACCTACACAACGCTTTACATAATTTTCGCGACGGTCGGTAGGACGTGATTCTATTTCTCCATAAGTAGCCACATTGTTTAAAATATAGTTGCGTCCAAGCGTATATGCTTTATCGTAGAAAGCTCGCTGTTGCAGTGCGTTCTTTTTAGTTGCAGCAAACTTCGGATTTTGTTGCATTAACAAACTTGTTCCCATTTCATAAACCATTCTGTAATAATCGTCTGCCTGATATTGTGGTTCGCTTACAATTGTATCGCCCGCAGGATAGTTGAAAACTACAATATCATTCAGCTTAACTTTTCCTAATCCTGGCACACGGCGATATTCCCAATGTGGAAATTCTATGTAGCTTTTTATGTTAAAGAAAGGCATTGTGTGCTGCGTTAAAGGCATTGTAAGTGGTGTTTGTGGAATGCGTGGTCCGTAACTTAACTTGGAAACGAAAAGATAATCGCCTGTAAGCAACGACTTTTCGAGTGAAGAAGAAGGAATTACATAGTTCTGGAAGAAGAAAAGGTTAATGAAGTAGACTGCAACAAGCGCAAAAACAATGGCATCTACCCAACCCATTATAAATCGGACGGGGCCTTCTGAATTTTTCCACCATTGCCATTTTATTTTTTTTGAAATATAAACGTCGTAGATAAATGGCAGTACCAATAGTCCCCACCAGCTTTTTACCCAAAACAAGAAAGCGAGATAGAGCACTGCAACAATGATAAATTTTGTCCACTGTTTCTTCGGGTCGAGTTTTGCTTTTTCTTTGTCAATCATAGGTTATAAAATTATTCTTTTTAGTTCCACATTGTGGACATTATTTATTTAAAATTGAAACAAATCGTTTGTAGATAGCAGTCCACTATGTTCTTTCGTGTATTCGGCTGCCAAGACTGCACCCAAAGCAAAGCCCTTTCGGTTGTGCGCATCGTGTGTAATTGTGATTTTGTCGGCATCAGAATCGTAGCATATACTATGAATGCCGGGAACTTCGCCTTCACGAATAGAAGTTATTGGGAGAACATTGGCAGCCATTTCCTTTGCCAGAGTAACTTTACCATCGGCGGCAACTTGTTTTCCTTTTTCCCATTTTGTTTTGCGGTCGATATTTCTTAAAATATCTTCAGCCAAAGTAATAGCAGTTCCAGAAGGTGCATCGAGTTTATGTATATGGTGTGTTTCTTCCATTGTAACATCGTATTGAGGATAATTGTCCATTATCTTGGCTAAATAACGATTTATTGCAGAAAATATAGCAACTCCGATAGAAAAGTTGCTCGCCCAGAACAAAGTTTGTCCTCCTTCGGTACAAAGACGTTCAATATCAGTCTTATGTTCATGTTGCCAGCCTGTAGAGCCGCTAACAACTTTTACATTATGCGCAAAAGCTTTCAAATAATTCCCATAAGCTGCTGTCGGATTTGTAAATTCAATTGCCACATCAGCAGTAGCAAAAGCAGGAGAATCGAAATCTTCTTGGTTATCTTTATCTATTTTGCAAACTATTTCGTGCCCACGTTCAAGAGCAATTTGCTCTATCATGTGTCCCATTTTGCCATAGCCTATCAGTGCTATCTTCATCCCTTTTCTAATTTGTATCGTTTCGTTTCAGCATAAAAGTATTATAAAATGCCTTTATACCTCTGCAAAGGTAGTAGAATTAGTAGATAAAACAAAAAATATTTATTATTTTTAATGCTTCCCATATAACTTACAAAATATTTTTCACATAAAATTCGAATAATGAAATTTTCCAAATTCACAATAGGTTGAGAATTATCAAGCAAACAATAGACTGGGCAAAAACATAAATGGGGAGACATACAGACAAGGTTTTTAAGAAAAAATGCCATTGCATCGAAAATTATAATATATTTTCTTGCATAATGTTTTTCTTTTTTCTACTTTTGCAGCAGAGAGAACTATATCTTGAAATAAAGAAAACTTTTTATAAACAATTTAATAAACAATTCTGAAGTATGAGAAAATTTTTATGTTTAAGAGCGTTAGTGGCAATAGTTATTGCTACTTTGGGAGTGTCTGACAGTTTTGCACAAACTGGAGTAGAGGAACAACTTGTCTTCCTCGGAACGACAATGACAAAAGAAAATGGTAACAATCTTGACCCAGAGCATAAGTGGATTAAGTCGGGAACTGTAAAGTATGATGCAGATACACGCACCATTACATTGGAGAATGCAGAGATTGTTGTTACCAAAGAAAATTGTCCTCAGTATCAATCAGAAAGTGGAACTTGGTATCCTGTTATTGGTACATTCCGTTTTTATTGTCCGGTCGACAAGATTACGGTAAAATTAATAGGCAAGAACTCTATTAAGACAACTCAGACTGGTTTTGTGATGCTTACTTATCAAGAAGCGGAATCTGTGGATATAGATATGATAGGTGGCGGCAGTCTTACTATTGATGCAGGATTGAATGGTATCGACGATAGACATATTGGTAAACTTACAATAAAAGATGTAGATATGGATATTCGTGCAGACAGATGTGGTCTTTGTGGCGGAAATATAAGTCGTTTAATTGTAGACAATTCAAATGTTAAGTCTGAAGCTAAATACGGAGCAATTTGCGCTTTCAAGAAGTTTACCATGAAAGGAGTGAAATGTGTTTCACCAGTTCCAGACCCTAACGCAACTGAGGAAGATAAAAAAGATCCAAGCAGTACCAAGACAGTGTCTTTTGATAAAGGTGGTGTAACAAATGCTTATGGTACACCATGGGATATTGCTGTTTTGGTTCGCGAAACAGCAGGAATTGACGCTAAACCATCTGTAAAGAACAACGCAACGGTAGTTGCAGTTTACGATGTTTCAGGCCGATTGCTTAAAGACTTGCAGAAAGGCATTAATATCGTTCGTTACAGCGATGGCAGCGTAAAGAAAGTTATTAAGTAATGCGAAAAAAATGAGTTGGCATTAGAACAAACAGTTATTTGAATACAATGCTAATTCGTTGAGCGTATATTAGGAAACTCATGACCTTGTTGTAGGTATGAGTTTCCCTTTTCCTAAAGAATTTATTGTCAAAAGAAAAAGATATTTGCAGCTTGTAATAAGTCAGGTTGGAAATTCTTTTGGTATGAAATGACTTATCGCTAAACATTTATTTTATGAAGAAGATTTTGCTTTTATTTGTGCTTTTCTCATTGGGGAATATTGTGCGAGGCAATCCCGTGAATTTAGAAAAAGCACGCCAAATAGCTTTAGAATATATAAAAGGTAGTGGTGCATACGCTCCCGGCAGGTATGCACAAGTTGCAAAAACGATAAAGAAAGTGCAGCTTTCTACCAATGCCTACTATATATTTAATGTCGGGCAGAATGATGGATTTGTAATAGTGGCTGCCGATGATAATGCTCCCACGGTTTTGGGACATTCTAATAATGGAACATTCAGCGAGAAAAATATCCCGGACGGAATGAAATGGTGGTTGGAATGTTGCCAACGTTACATAAAGTTTGTGGCTCGCCATAAGCAAGCAGTATTGGCAGCGGGCGAGAAACTGAAAGATTTGCCAGGATTAGTGGAAACAAAATGGAACCAAACAAGTCCTTATAATCTTAGATGTCCAAAGTTCGACGAAGGATATGCCGTAACAGGTTGTGTTGCTACTGCTGCAGCGCAAATTCTGAAGTATCATGAATGGCCACAGAACAATACGCCATTGATTCCTGGTTATGAATCGAAAATGCAAAACTACGAGCAGACACTTCAAGACCTTCAACCAAAGAAGTTCAATTGGAGTGCCATGAAGAATAGTTATAAGTTCCATGAAGATGCAGACGAAGTTGCTTGGCTTATGCGTTATGTAGGACAAGCAATGAAGATGCAATATTCGCCTAAAGAAGCAGGTGCGAATGTTCTGGTAAAAGCATTCAAGGATTATTTTGATTATGCTACTACGGCACAGGAAATAGAACGTTCACTGTATACGGAAGCAGAATGGCAACAAAAAATTTATAATGAGATAAAGGAGAAACGTCCTGTATTGTATACAGGCGGTAAGTTCGATGTTAATTCTGGAATCATTGGTTATCACGCTTTTGTTTGCCACGGTTACAAAGATGGCAAGTTCCTTATAAATTGGGGTTGGGGCGGAATGTCTGATGGCGAATACGATTTATCGGTACTTAATCCATCAATGCAAGGAACAGGTTCGTTCGCCGGAGGGAGTGGTTACACCATCAAGCAGGCAGTTATTGTAGGTTTACAACCCAATAAATCCGGACAGCAGTCTGAAACTACAAATACAATATTTGTGCAAGATATAAAAGATGTGCAAGACAAGTATCAGCGTACAGACAAATCTGCGAACTTCGTTATAGACAGAATAACTTTGAAGGTACAGCCAAATAATTACACAAAACAGGAAATGATATTTGGTTGGCAGCTGCGTAATGCTGAGAATAAACCTGTAGAAGGTGTATCAATACTTGGTCAAACTGATGTTATGGATATAGAATCCAACAATCAAACTCTCGAATGTGTAAATAAATCGTTGGCATTTGGTAAGAATCTATCTGCAGGAACTTACTATCTTGTTCCGATGTTTGCTATAAAAACAGCTGGAAACAATAGCTGGAAACCTTGTGTTAATTCAAGTATGTACATAAAACTTGATATTAAAGACAAGGAAATGCTTACTACTGTTTTCGCTAATAGAAGCGATGTGGAATGTAAAATGCTGACACACGAAGGACAAGCAGAGGAAAATATGGAGACTAAACTTACTGCAACACTTGTGAATAAAGGCATATCGAACGCAGTAACCGTATATCTTTACGATACGGCTACAGGAAGAAATGCGAATGCTGTCGGTTTCATGATAGATGCAAATACAGAAAAGAGGGTTACACTTCCATATACGCCGAAGACACCGGGCAAACATCTGTTAGAACTTTATGCCGACAATACAAGGAAAGTTAAGATAGGCGAAGTTGAAGTAAACGTTAAAGAAGGGTTAGATGCTGAATTAATGCAAAGTGGCTTTAAGGTTAAGAATGCTCAAGGCAAAATCGTAATGGATAAATTTGAATGTGAAGTTACGGTAGAAAACTTGGGCGATAATCCTTACAAGAACAAAATCATAGCCATTCTTTCTGACCGCAGTTCTGTCAATGTGGAAACATTGACTCAAGACGTTGAGATAGCCGATGACGACAAACAGAAACTTACATTCACCTTTAGCAAGATGCAAGATGGTGGCGAATACTGTGTGAAGCTTTATTATATGAAGAAGAATTTGCAGACGAGATTGTCTTTGGCTCCTCCTACATATTATACGTTCCGTTTGAGCAATGGTATCGAGAATGTAGAGAACGGTAAGGTCGAAGACGGTATTGTAACTATCTATCGTATTGATGGCAGTGTGGCAGGACGTGTACAGCACAATGCTTTGAAGCAGACACTGAAAGAAATGCCTCATGGTGTTTATATCATAAATGGTAAAAAATATCTGAGCAATTAAAAATACAGGAATGTCTAAATTTAATATATAAACCATAATTAATTGAAAGCAGTGTAGGCTTTCGAGCGTAATCTTAAAAGCCTATCACTGCATAAAAAACAAACTACAAACTATGAAACATTTATTAATGTCGTTATTAGTAGCTTCTGCCTCAATGTCAGCAGTAGCACAAGACATACAGATGATGAATGCGCCAGTCCTTTCAGGAGTGGTGGCAAAGGCTAAACCACAAATAGCAGCAAACCAACGCATAATAAGCGACTATCTTGAAACTGCGGGACATGGAACTGCTCCATTTAATAATGGTGAAACAATGATAGGCTCTTTCTACTCTCAAGAAATGTTGAAACCTTTCATTGGTTGCAAAATTAAATCGATAAGAGTGCTTTCTGCAGATGCAAGCCGTATTAAAAATATCTTCGTCAGAGAAGGTAGTACCATATACGATGCATCGGAAGTAAAAGCCGAAGAACAACTTGGTAATTCTATTGGCGATAATTGGTATGAAATCAAACTGAGTAAAGAAATAGAGATAACAGCAGAAACCAAGGGGTTGGCTATAGGTTACAACTTAAATAATGGCAATCAAGGAAGAGTAACCATCGGAAAGAATGGCGTAAATTCTTACAAAGGTAATCTTTACACTTACTTTGACGAAACGAACGAATGGGTAAATCGTTCCGCAAACCAACAGTTTACATTGCCATTGCAATTGGTCGTAGAACCTGCTGCCGGAGCTACTATGAGCGAAATGGTGGTCAGCCATATAGAAGTGCCAAATTACACTGAGGTTGGAAAGGCTATTAATGTAGACTATTGGATAAGCAATGCAAGTTCAACACCGATAAACAACTTTGAACTTGATGTCTTGGTAGACAATAAGAGCATAAAGACCATAACTGTGAACCAAGGTGTTAAAGTTGGCGAAACAAACAAGAAGTTTACCATTGAAGGACTTCAACCCAATATCTCTGCAGTGGGTAAACACAATCTTGCTTTGGTATTGAAGAAGACAAACGGAAAGGAACTTACAAACGCAAAAGGGGTTGAGAACAATCACAAGGTTCTTTATTACAAAGATGTGGTTGCACGCCAAAAGACATTGGTTGAAGAATTTACTTCTGAACGTTGCGTAAACTGCTACAGAGGAGTTCGGAATATTAAAGCATTAAAGCAACGCCAGCCTGATATGGTGATGGTTGCAGTGCACTTGGACGAGACAGCGTATCACGATGATGTAGCTGCCCCCGAGAGCCAGTTTATCAAACGAATGGCAAATGTCAGTGGAATACCTTCGTTTGCCTGCAACAGAACAGCATTTATTTTGAAAAAACAAGAGACTATTGCCAATCCCAGTATTGCTGCCGAAGATCCTTCAGAAGGCGCAACAATCATAGACAAGTTCTACAATTATTCAAAATCTAACACTTGTGTGTTCTCAACACTTGCTATTGCGAACAAGTACGATAAGGACAGCAGGAAGATTAACATAACAGTAACAGGCACAGGCGTGAACAAGGCGAAGGAATTGCTTGAAGACTATGCGCTCTTTGTTCTTGTTACAGAGAATAATGTAGACGGACATCAAGGCAATGAAAGCGGAATGCTCGAGAAAACGAAACACCAAGATGTGCTTCGTGCATACGTTTCAAGTGTGAAGGGCGACAACGATTTAGTATGGGAAGGCGATAACTTCTCAAAGACTTACGACTTTACAATAAAGAATGATTGGAAGCCGGTTGATTTGGAAGTAGTAGCATTCATTGCTCCTAAGATAAAGGAGATAGGTGCTAATCTTGAAAGTTTGGCTGTGCAGAACTGCATAAGCGAACCGCTTGCCAAAGATCCTAACGCCATTGAAAATGTAGCTACCGACCAGCCTGTAAAGGTTGTGGAACGCTATAACATCAAGGGGCAGCGCATAGCAACTCCGCAGAAAGGCATCAACATCGTGAAGCTCTCTGATGGTAGAGTGGTGAAAGAGATTGTGAAGTAGTGATGTTTAGACAAAGTCACTCGTAAAAACCTTTCTATAGAACGTGCTAAAGTTGATAATAAAAAGTTCGCGAACAATTTTAAGAAGTTCGCGAACTTTTTTCTATTTATTGGCGAACAAGCTGTTGAATGGTCCGCCAACTTCTGTTGAGATTGGCAATCTGCCAAGCAATTAAAGAAAAACCATATTGCTTTAATGTTCCTGCCCTATTGGCACTGAAAGTTGGCAGTCTGTTTTATTTTATTTTCTTCTCCAGGAAAGTAGACAATGCGTGTCGAATGGAGCGCAGACCGAATTCTTCGGTGTGGATATCCTCGAGGTTTATCCACAATGCTTCTTCTGCATCGTCGTTAGATTGTAGTTCTGCTTCGTTGTCGACTTTGCAAATGAAAAACGTATCGAGCGTAGGCACGACAAAACCGCTGTATTCGTATCGGTTGGGAAGAGTGGTGAAGAACTTGAACTCTGTAACGGTCAATCCAGTCTCTTCTTTCACTTCGCGCATCAAAGCTTCGTTTATGTTCTCGCCAATATCTACAAATCCACCTGGCAGGTCGAGCGTTCCTTTTGCAGGTGCTTTGCTGCGACGTAGTGTTAGCAACTGTCCTTTGCTGTTAAGTATAAAGGCAGCAACGGCGGCACTCGGATTTAAATAGTATTCAAAGCCACAACGTTTGCATCGTTTGCTTTTCTCGTCTTGTTCTTCAAAACCACTGCTGCCACACACAGGACAGTATCTGAACTTCTCTAATACGTGCATAGGCTTTTGTCTATTCTGTAAGTTGTTAATATAAAGTCTATTTTCATTAAAAATAGTTTAAGTGCAGATAGAATGGTCTGCTATGTCTGCAAATATACTAAAAACTCTAAACATTCAGGATTATTCCATCGTTTTTTAGTACTTTTGCGTATGAAACTTGATCTGAACCATTCTTTTGAGTTATAAACAGATAATTTTCAGAAATAAGAACAATGAATTTTAAGAGACTCTTTTTAATAGCCGGCTTCGCAGCCACCACAATGTTTGCTGCTGCACAAAGCAGATTTGAAGTGAAACTTTATAATAGTCGCCCCCCTTATGGCAATGGCGACGACAGAGATACTGCCAAGGTACGTGTTTATCTGCCTGTCGACCGTGAATCTACAGGCAGAGCTGTCGTTATTTGTCCTGGTGGCGGTTACAGTTCGCTTTCTATGGAAACAGAAGGTTACGACTGGGGAGAGTTTTTTCAAAATCAAGGCATTGCTGCCATTGTTCTGAAATATCGTCTGCCACACGGTAAGCCAGAGGTTCCAATTTCAGATGCTGAGCAAGCCATAAAACTTACGCGCATGAATGCCACTTCATGGAAAATAGACCGTAACAATGTTGGCATCATGGGTTTTTCGGCAGGCGGACATTTGGCGGCAATGGTGGCAACAACATCGAAAGGCGATGCTAAACCCAACTTCCAAATATTGTTTTATCCCGTTATTTCTATGATGGAAGGTTATGGACACGAGGGAAGTTTCCGCAATCTCTTAGGGAAACACCCTGGCAAGAGTGACCAGAAGAAGTATAGCGCCGATATGAACGTAACCCGCATTACGCCTCGCGCCTTCATTGCACTTAGCGACGACGACGATTCTGTTCCGCCAGCTAATGGCGTAAACTATTACACCGAACTTTATCGCAACGATATTCACGCATCGCTCCACGTATATCCTGGAGGCGGACACGGCTGGGGTAGCAAGATTGGTTTCCGTTATCACGAAGAACTGATGATGGATTTGAAAGCTTGGCTTCGCAGCTTCTAAACATCATTATGATATAAATAATATAGACAGTATGTAGCAAGAATGTCATCTGGAAGTAGTATCTTTGCACCTGTAAATAACTAATCTCGTAATAAAACCTGATGAATATGAGAAGTAAAATAATTGCATTGCTACTACTTTTGTCGTGCATGTTAAATGTAAATGCACAAGACGACAATGTGCGTACAAAGAGTGTTTATGTGGAAGTGTTAGGTCCTTCAAATGGTATTGGAGTAACTTACGATGCTCGTTTCAACGAAAATTCTCGCTGGGGATATCGTGTCGGATTTGGTTTCGGATATAAAAGAACTTCGGATATCTTCGGCAAAACGTCTGTACGAGGCTATTCTGTGCCAGTCGGCGTGAACTATTTAGTGGGCGGAAAGAAGCATGCCTTGGAACTTGGTGCCGGCTTGAACGCAGGAATCTATAACAATCACGACTTTACATTCGAGCCTTGGTATGTAGAAACAACCCCAGGGAATAAAAAACAGATAGGTTGGAAGACTAAGCCTATAAAGGAAAACAAGTTCGGAATGTTTGCTTACACTACAGTTGGCTATCGTTATACTTCTAAAAAGGGGTTCCAGTTCCGTGCAGGTGTAACGCCTGCAGTAGCTTTTGCCTTTAAGGGTATTCACGACCACAAGGTAGTACTTGCACCATACATCAGTTTCGGTAAGGCTTTCTAATATTAAGCTTTATTGAATTACATGCCAAAAGCGTCTGTTCTCGAAAGAGGACAGGCGCTTTTGCATTGCCTATTGCTAATATCCGATGAGACTTTTTTGTACGATGTATCGAAGTCGATATGCCGTTTGGCAGGCATTCATATACCTATGGAATAGTATTTGATGCTGATTTAAACGAACGGAACCATATAGAGAATGTTACGGGAAGCCGTGGAAGCTATTGCGCAAGCGTATTCCCACATTTCGTTTTAACTCAAAACGTATGCCGATATAAAAAGAAAACCCCTTGCTCGAAAGTACGAACAAGGGGTAAAAATGAATAAATAATTTTTAAAGTTCGGAAGTATGTGATTGTAAACTCCCTATAGCTCTGCGATGCAGAGTGTATTATTTGTCTTCTTGGAACAATGGGTCGTCTGGCATAACCATAATAGGTTTCTGCTGTGCGGCCTTTAAAATGTTTTCGGGAACATACTTCTTGTCTATCACCAGACGGAAGCTGTATTCGTTGAACCAAGGATTTGTCATAATCAAACAGCCGTTATGCCCATTCGTTGGACCCCAGCTGTTCTCCACTTTCCACTTCTTTGGCTGTCCGTTTTCGTCAAGGTCCACAGCAGTAAGTGTCATTGCGTGGGTAGAACCACTGTCGAATGTAGAAATGCGTTCGGCTTTGTTCATTGGGAAAGAAGTTCCAAAGAGCGTTGCATAGTCGAAGTTGTCCAAGTCTAAATAGCCACGTTTACGGTCTAACTGCTTGCCTACGTCATAGCTCGAATACATCTTTGTGTCGTCTTTTAACGATGCGATAGCCATCTTTGCAATATCTTCCATCGGCAGGTTTATGTACTTCCAGTTGTGTCCGTCGTATGTATGGCGGTCGTATTCCACTTCGTAAGTCTTGTAGTATTCGCGGCGTGGGTCGTTCATCGCCATGATGAAAGTGCCGTTAAGTTTGTGTCCAACCACCTCGTCGCGGAACGATTGCGGGGTGTAGGTCTTTGGTTTGCCAACGCTGTTGCCATTCTTGTCCTTGAAAGCATACTCGAAAGTTTTTACAGGTTCGCCCAATGCGAGGGTAAGAATGTGGTAAATATCGCCCAACATTTCAGTTTTGCGTGCCTTAATGGCAGCAGCTGGTTTCTTGTTGGCTACCATCTTGCGAAGTTCCAAGCCATATTCGCGGAGCTTGGAAGAGATGATAGACGCCATGCGAGAGGTGTTTTCAGCCGAATAACTCTCCGGCATCACCTCCATCGGCACCAGTCCATACTTGTCTACAAGGTCGGAAACGCCGCAGAAAGTACCACCATCGCTAATCGGACTCTTAAAGAAGAACTGCACCATAGGGTTGTCCATTGGCTTGTTAGCGTTGTCTATAACTCCCTGGAGCATAAGGTTGGCTTTCTCCAATTGGTCGTGGAAGCTAAGGTAAACGTGCGAAAGCTCTACGCGCAGCGTGTCTTTGTGCTTGCGCGCGAAGTTTGAACGCAACACATTCAAGCCCGAAAAGAGCCAGCACCGTCCCGAACTCTTTTGGTTGTGAATGTTCTGTTTGGTTGTTTCAACGCTGAAATGGGTGTCGAAGCTACCCTCTTTCTTGAAGTTACGAGCAAGGTCGTCGATAGCGTTTGTCTTGATGGCGTTTGCCAAAGCGCGGTTTGCAGTAGACGAACTCCCTGCAGTAATCTTGTCCATCATTTGCTGGTCAATTCCCCCAGCCTTTGTCTGTGCTTGCATTGACACGGCAAAAGTGAGCAATCCACAGGCAATAAATGTCTTTTTGTCCATAGAACTTGTTTGTAATTTTATAGATTATTTCTGTATTTATAGTATTCTGTTAGTTGTATCGCCAACCTTTGTCTGTGCCGAAGAGGCAAAGAAGCCCATCTTGTAAAGCGACTTTGCAAAGATAGATAAAAAACTTTAATCACACAACCTTTATGCGAAACTATGACGAAAGTATGCAGAATACACGGCATGGTTGTGCCCGTAGCCAGCTATTTTTATACTTCTATCTTGGTATTTCTCTATAAAAGGTTTACCTTTGCACGTATAAATCACACTTTTACGCAATGAAAAATATATTAAAAACAATTGTTGCAAGTATTTTTGTCGTAGGAATTACTGTACTGATGAGTGGTTGTGGCAAAGAAATGTTCCACGTTGAAGGAGCGATAGGCAATGCCAAAGACTCCATTCTCTACTTTGAGCATAATGGTTTGACGGGTTTCACAACGGTCGATTCGGTGAAACTCGATGCGAAAGGTGCGTTCTCGTTTGCGAGCGACAAGGTAAACAATCCGGAGTTCTATAGATTACGTATTGCAGGACAGATTATCAACATTGCAATAGACTCTACAGAAACGGTTAAAGTAGATGCGAAATATCCGCAAATGGCAACCGATTACAGCGTGAATGGTTCGTACGAGAACGAAAAGATAAAACAACTGGCTTTGAAACAAATAAACTTGCAGGCTCAATGCCAGGCTCTTTACAGTGAGCAACCTCAAGCAGCCGACTCGCTTGTACAGCAACTTATTCAAGCATATAAGTACGATGTGTCGCATAACTACATATTTAAAGAACCCATGAAAGCCTATAGTTACTTCGCGCTCTTCCAGTATATAGTGGTAAACAACGAGGCACGACTCATCTTTAATCCCGCTGTAGACCCTGAGGACAATAAGGTTTTTGGTGCAGTAGCTACAAGTTGGGACACTTACTTCCCTAATTCGGAACGTGGACAGAACCTTCATAACATTACTATAAAGGGGATGCGCGACAATCGTATTGCTGCTGCCAACAAGCAAAACATACAAATTGAGGCTGAAGAAACAGGGGTGATAGACTTGCCTTTACGCGATAACAAGGGGAATATGCACCATCTGACCGATTTGCTAGGCAAGGTTGTGCTGCTGGACTTCCACGCTTTTTCACTGCCAGATTCGCCGGAATATATTATGCAAATGCGCGAACTGTACGATAAATACCACGCAAAAGGCTTGGAAATATATATGGTGTCGCTCGACGAAAACGAACATTTCTGGAAAGAAAGCGTGGCAACCCTGCCATGGATTAATGTCTACGACAATACAGGAATTAGCGAAGCGTACACCAGTGCAGCTACAGCAACACCTATTATCTACCTTATCGACCGCAGCAATACCGTTGTTAGAAACCCTGCACAGATTAAGAACTTGCCTAAAGAAATAGAAGCACTGCTCTGAAGCAGGCTTACAGCACAATGAACAACGCGCTACTATTTCCACATTCCGTAGAAACAGTGGCGCGTTTCCGTGTCTATAAGCTTTGTAGGGTATGGCTTTCGTTATAACGTATATTGCTTTAAAACACACCCTTCCATATCGTAGGCAGTGAAAGTTCCCCCTTCATACGTCATAAACGTAGCCACATTGCCACCTTTCGGAAAGGTTATCGAGCCTGTATTGCAGATAACCGTACCTGCTTCGGGCGTTATTTCCCACAGGTGGGTGTGTCCATAAACCACGGCATCGAACTTTCCTTTGGGCATATTCTCCTTATTATATATATGCCCATGGGTAAGAAACAGCTTCTTGCCTTCGTCTACCAACAATACATAATCGCCAAGAATAGGAAAGTTCAGCAACATTTGGTCTACCTCGGCATCGCAGTTTCCCCGCACGGCAACAACGTCTTTAGCACGTGCATTCAGCAGTTCAACAATGCCTTTAGGATCCAATCCTTCCGGAATAGAGTTGCGTGGACCATAGTTTAATATGTCTCCTAAAATGCAAAGCATATCGCAATGTTGTTCATCGTAGAACTTTAGCACTTTTTCCAAGGCAGGACGGCAACCGTGAATATCTGATACCAGTAAATATTTCATACCACTCTTTTTGCTGGCAAAGGTACTATCTTTAATTCATAGTTTTTGTTTTTTACGGCTGTAATTATGCAACTTAGATATTTTTTATTATCTTTGTGATATCCAAACAAGATGGAGAAAGGAACGATACTATGGAAGTAAGAGACGTGTTTGAGCTGAGAAAGCAGGGAAAAATAGAAGAAGCATACAACGCTATCCGCCCTATGTATGCAGCACACAAGGGGCATTATACTACAATTGCCATGTTCTGGATTGGTGTAGACGTCATGCGTCTGCGCTATCAGCAGCGCCGTCTGGAGGAAGCATACAAGATATTCCAAAGTCTTTTGCGCCTTTATCCAACGATGGACGACAAGAATCTGCGCGGACAAGCTACGCTTTTGCGTGCGGCTATGTTTGTTTTCGACCATGATACCAGCTTTTCTATCCTGAACTTTGTGTCCGAGCGGAATGTCATAACGAAGCTGACAGACGATGACTGGCTGACGACCGAGAGCAACGGGCACCCTGTCCAGTCGTTAGGAATGCGTATTGTAGGAAAGGTTTTTAAGGAAGTAGAAGGCAAGCCGACAGTGGAAACAGCACTAAAAGCAGCTCCAATACTTGCCGAAGCACTGAAGCATAGCCCTTATAACCTTAATAATCAACGCTACAAAGCCATGATTTATACCATTATGGGCAAGCGTGGTAAAGCCATAAACATATACCGACATTTGTTAAGAGACCGCCACCGGTCAGTTCTGTACAAGGAGTTGGCAGCGTTAATCGACGACAGACAGTTCAAGATTGCGTTGCTGACGCGTGCCATAGCCACACAACGCGACGAGAAATTCCGACAACGAATGCGCTTTCAGCTTGCCAACATGTTGTTTAACACCCACAAGCCGTATGCAAAATACGAATTGGAGAAATGTATTTCGGCACGTAAAGCTGCCAAATATGCCATTACGTGGGAAATGCAGAACCTTTCCAGCAGTCTGAACGACGTGGCTGCTGCAAGCGAGATAGACCATAAGGCTTTCTATCGTGCACAAGCTGCTGTAGTAGAAAAATATGTAAAGGCAATCGATATTCTTTGATTCTTTCAATCAGACTTTGCCTGATGAGTGATTGGCGATGAGTGTTTGGCGTTCAGTTCTGTTGTGTTTAGTTTAGCAACCCCACTTAAACCTCCAACAAATGGTAGCAACCGCCAGCCATTGTCTTTACTATTCCTTTCATTTCCAGCTCGAAAAGCAAAGCCATAAGGCGTGCCATAGGAAAATTGGTTCGTACTGAAAGCATGTTGATTTGCTGGTCGTTCTGTTGCCGGAGAGCCTCCACTACTGTTTGTTCTTCGTTGTCCAGGTTTGGGAACAACGTGCGCTCTATGCCTCGTTTCTGGGCTTTTTCTATTTTAATGTCGTTGTCCCAGTTCATGGCTTTCACGAAGTCGTAAGCCGAAGTAACCAGACTTGCAACGTTATCGCGTATTAAATGGTTGCAGCCTTCGCTGTATTCTGCTCCGATAGACCCGGGAAAGGCGAACACTTCACGGTTATAGCTGCGTGCTATGCTGCACGTTATAAGCCCTCCGCCCTTGTTTGCCGACTCAATAAGCAGGGTTGCGTCTGTACAACCTGCCACAATTCTGTTTCGTTGTACGAAGTTCTTGGGCATAGGTTGGGTATTTGTGGTATATTCTGTAATAATGCCGCCTCCCTTTTCGCACATTTCCTTTGCCGTCCCGGTATGCATACGTGGATAGACCATGTCTAATCCGTGTGCCACAACGCCCACAGTCTCCATGTTGTTCGCCAGACTTTCGCGGTGTGCACAGATGTCTATGCCGTATGCCAAGCCACTAAATACGAGTGCGTCGGGGCAGATTGACTTCAGTTCGCGTATGAAAACACGAATCAGGTCGCGCCCATATTGTGTGCAATTGCGTGTACCTATAATGTCCAGTGTGTGCTGTTTGTTCAGGTTTACATTGCCACGCTTGTATAAAACTAATGGTGCATCGGGACATTCGCGCAGTCGTTGCGGATAGTTTACATCGTTAAGGCAAAGCACTTCTATGTTGTTCTGCTCGTCGTATTGCAGTTCGCGTTCGGCAAAAGGCAGAATGTTGTCCCAGTTCTTCAGCACTTCAACAAGATGTGGCGTAGCGTCCGGGAGAATGTCGCGTATGTTGTGGCGATGTTCATAGACAACCGTTGCCGACCCAGCTTTTTGATAAAGCTCCATCAGTGCAGGCAAATTAAACCCACCTATACGTGTCAGCGCAATGGCATAGAGGTGTTCTTGCTTCATGGCTTGCGTTTATTTCTATTCCTTTTGTTTTATTCTTGTTGCAAGAAGGGTGCGAAAGCGTCGTCGTAATCTTTGCTTTCGGCGAGTCGCCCGTTAATCAATATAACAAGCGTAACGTCGGCATGGAAGCACAGACGTTCGTCGCTCGCCCGGTAAAGGTCCTGTGTAAATATGTAGCGAATGCCCTCTTTACGGAGTCCCAGCCGCGAAATAAACTCATCGTCGCAAGTCAGCGGGGTTTTATATTCCAAGTTCATGCGAGCCACGACGGGGTCTATGCCTTTATCGTGTAACTTCGAGAAGCTGATGCCTAACGAACGAATGAAGCGGTGGCGCGTATGTTCGGTGTAGTGCAGATAGTGTGCATTGTTCACAATACCTTGTATGTCGCACTCGTAGTCGCGCACTTCCATTCGTGTCTCGTATATGTACTTTGTTGTTTTCCTCATTGTTTTTTATTTCCTTTCCTTTAAGTATTCGTATCCTATTCTGCACCGTAAGCATTCTTTGCGGTCGCAATAATCTTTTTTCAGTTGTATCAATGCCTGAGAGTCGCCGGCAGTTTCCACCGTTAGCCCCACCTCTTTCCACATTCTTACAATGTGGTTGTTTTCGGCTTTCAGTGCTTCCAAGAAGGCGAAAGCACGGTCGCAAAACTTCTCTGACATTTTGTATTGCCCGTAAGCGAACAAGAATGGTACGACCGTATTGATGATAATGAGTTCTATTGATGTCTTCGATAAGTTCTTTTCCGACTGTTTATTGTCGTTCCCACCAAATGTGTAATGTGTCTCCCAATAGGGTGTTACCTGCGTTTTTAGCAGTTTTGCAACTTCTTTTATAGTGGTACAATCTGTCATTTCTGCCAATCCTGCCCGTCTGTTGTAGTAAAGTTGAGCAAGCTGCGCTATGCGAATGTACGGAAAATTCTGTGGACGTAGCCTAAGAAAGCGCCACTGATGCCCGTCTATTGGGGTGAGTGCGAACTTGTGTGCCAAGTATTTGTATTCGCGTTGCAGGCGTTGGAAGTAGTCGTCGGCTACGGCTTTTTCGCGATGTTGCCTTGGTAACGCATCGGCTTGCAATAGTCCTGCCTGCCCCATAAATAGGGCTTCCACCTGGAATAGATCGTCGCGATGATGGTCTGCAGTATGAAAAGGTATTGCCTTCGCCCACTGTTCGAATGCATCACCGTTTATTCCGAAGCCGAAATTGCGTGCCAACGACACAAAGTAAGTTGCCTCCCAGTCGCCGTTGCAGGCTTTCAGACGTTCTGAAATGGCTGTTGTTCGCTGTTCCAACCGCTCGGCTTGTAGTGCACTCAGCCACGAATGAACCATAAATTTCGGCAAGTCTGGCACGATTTTGTAGCAAGGCGGATAGGCGTCGGCAGTGAGCAGTTCTTTATAATGTAGCCTTACAGCTTGTGGTACAGGCAGAACAAGTTGAGGTGGAGTGTCGCCATTCTGTTTCTTTACCGTAGTGTCTGCTTGTTCCACGACGTGCAACACGACATTGTTGTAGTGTGCATCGGTGTCATGTCTGTGCATATACCAATCGGAAGCCTTATCGTGGATCTCTACATTCCCCACCCACAGCGTGTCGTTAATTTTTATTTTCGCATTAAAGAAGTCGGGACCTGCATTGCTGTTGGGCAGTCCTACGTCTACCACTTCTACCAATTGTCCATCGGTAGTAGCAAGTTGTGCCAGCGGGAATAGTTTATGTTTCCACACGTAGTGGATAAGTTTTTCCATAGTCGGTAATGCTTTACGAGGACAAAAATACAAAAAAATAGTTGGAGAAAGAAAGAAGTTGAGTGCTTTTTCTGGTATAGGCAGCAAACGGAAGTTGCTTTTTGGCTTATTCTGTCTTTTTGAAATGTATTACGCCAAGTGGACTTACACACCCTGTGGCATAGATTGTTCGGGAGGGAATGTGCTGTAAATATTTTCAGCAAAGTGTTGTTTTGTGTAATTGCCTCTTTATCAGTACCTTGCAAAAGGCATTGTTTTGCGTGGTAAAACAGGCTGTTTTGCGATGCAAAACCCACTGTTTCACTTTGCAGAAGTGTATATTCCAAAATCTGCATGAATTCTTCTTGAAATTCAATATCCTTTTATTGCTTCATGATTCTATTCCGTTTGTTCTGCCCAAGCTCCTGCACTAAACGTTTACACACGCATTTCAAATTCTTTGCTACGACCAAAATTCACGGCTGCCCATATCTTCCATACTGCCCTTGCATTGCGGACAAGTATGTCCGTCCCACTTTATGATGTGTTCTGAACCGCAATTCAAGCACAGTCTGCCTACCAATGTGCGAAACGAAGGGGCAGCATCGCCGATTACGCCACCCACCACCAATGGCTGCACCGAGTGGCAGTCGGCACACGATACCATTTCGATGGTTTGCCCCATAAAGCCTTTTCCCTCGTAAATGTCAGCCTCATAGCCGCAAGCAACGCATTTGTATTTCCGTATAAACCCCATTATTGCCGTTTTGTAATACTGATAACAACGCAAAGTTACACAAAAAAAGGATTGCACAAACACTATGTGCAATCCTTTTTATGAACGAAGTTGCAATAATGAGGAAGTAAAAAAGATACTAAAAACCTTTTCAAATAAATATTAATATTTACCTTTGCAAAAGTTCATAGGTTGTCGTCGATGATTAAAAACAAATGTTTTCTTTAAGTCAGACAATACAGAAAATTCAACAACAACAATAAAAAAACAGAACAAATGAGAATTATTTTGCTTATTATTTTATTCTTTATACATTACTTTTTATCTATAAAAACTTATAAGAAATATCAAGGCAAGAAGTTGTTACTTCTTTATCTTAAATGGACTGTAGGCGCATGTATTCTGGCTGTCCTTACCTCTGTTATGGTTAATTGCTTCCCTACAATGGACAATAGGGAGCTTTACATTATGAGTACAGGTACTATAGTAATCATCAGTTTATCCAATCTAATGATACTCGTGCTAACAACCGTATTCCCTTATACATTTTCTCTTATGAAGAAACAAGCATTAAAAAATGGGGTTCAGATGCCAGAGAATTATGATGAAAGAATAAATAAAAAGCAGACATGGCTTTTCAATTATCTTAAAATTATGCAATTGGTAATGTGTGCCGTTGCAATATTAGCAATTATGTTTCTATAAAAGGATTGCATAAACACCATGTGCAATCCTTTTTATCAGTGAAAGTATTATTTTTTCTTCGGATTAATGTTGAACTTCCACGCAAGAGAAAGCATTACATATCGCGGTATGCTGTTGTTCCACGACTCTGTACGCCCTTGCGAATTAATAACGTAGCGGGTGTTTGACAGTTGTTGCAACAGGTCGAAACCTTGCAGTTTAGCGGTAAGATGTCCTTTTAAGAAGGTACGTGCCAACTGAACATTCCAAATCCAATCGGTGGTATTCATCTCCGTTTGCTGATAGCCACGGCGTGCAAACATTGTCATGTCGGTAGTAAGTTGCAACTCCCAAGGCAATACGATCTGTGCATTCAGCCCTATGTTGTAGTCAGATGCCTTGATTTTCTCAAAGCCTACACGCTCGCTATTTATAAGATAGTACTTTCCACCTGTATGGAATGTAAATTCATAGTTGTCGTTCAGACGATAATTAACCTTCAGTTCATCGCCAAACTCCCAGTTATTTACAATGCTTCGTTGGCTTTCAGTGCTTCCAGCTATTGAAGCCATATCTACACTGTGGTTATAATTCGTAGAGAAATTGTTGCTGAACAGGATTTTGTTCGCTTTATCCAATGCACGTTTAAACTCTACTTCAAACTTTGTATTCCAATTGCCATTCACACTGGTAGGATATATAATTGAAGCTCCAGTCGTCTTATCAAAGATGAGCGCATAGGCCACTTGGTTGTCTGTTCGGTGATAATTGGCAGATAAACTAATTGTTTGTTCATTTTCTCCATTAAGGGTAACATTGGCTTCTACATCATAATGATGCAGGTTGCGTAAGTCTTTATTACCCAATCGAATGTTCAGAGGGTCGCTGTCGTTGCGATAATCAGCTGTGGCAAGCAGAGTTGGAAAGTCTGATTTCATACGTGCAGTAAACACCCACGATACATTTTCGTCCCAATGGTATAATTCTATGTTCGGTTCAAAGAACAGTTTGCGGCGAGAAAAACGTTGCTCACTAATACCATAATAATGGAAATCGGCATTTAATAAACGTAGCGGAAGGTTTAGTGAAACAAAGCTATTTAATACTTTAATCTTACGATTAAAATATTTAAAATTAAATCTGTGTTCGTTTCGATACTCATTGAAGCAGTAGCTATTGTTATTATCCAATGCAGAAAGAAGTACATTTGAAGCAGAAGGCAAGACATTAAACTGATTAATATCTCTTCCTGCAAGCCAGTCAAGACGATAAAGCAAATTGCTTGCCTTGTTGTAAGTGTAGGTATAAGAATAACTTGGAGCGAACGTTGTCTTACGTATATTTATATCATAGCCCACACCAGCAAATAGCTTCAGCTTCTGATTGGGCATGTCAAAGTAATTGTTACGAAGGTCGTTGGGCTGACCTCCTTGCAAATATTGAACGTTGTTCAACATAAACTGCTTTTGCTTATTACGATTGTAACTTACAGAAAAGTCTCCTCGTATCAAGTCTGTAATGTACTTAACATAATTGTCTGTCGAGAAGTCAAAGTTGAAATCGCTTGACTCGAAACTGTTTCTCGATAGCAAAGTATTCAGCTTTGTTGTTTCATTTGCAGTGGCGCTGTTCATACTTCCAAACCCATTATTGCGCAGATAGGAAATACTAAGAGAGTTAGATGTAGAGTAATTAGTCTTATCAATAGAAAGACGGTTTATGCTTTCCCACTTATCCGAACTATTCAGTTGTTTGCTATGATTGTGTAAGAATGAGTTTCCTTCAGGCAAATAAGTTTGCGTATGTGTAATAGACTCGTTGTCTGTACCGATATGTTGCCAAGTGTTTCCGGTTGAAACCCACGCTCTTTCATTATTCAAGAAACGTACATACGATACACCTGCGTTCTTTACTGTAAGCAAACCGTTGCCCACATCTTGCGGTTCCCATTCTCCAGTGAGTTCGGCACGCTGATTATCGTTCAGATTATTGATATTGAAGAAGGCTCCCATACGTTCTTTATCGGAGAACTTCATACCGAAACCACGAAGTTTGTAACGCTTCTGTGTACCGCCACCAGCTTCCAAATCGCCCATATAGCCCGTTGCATACTCGCGTTTCAACCTGACGTCCATCACGTAAGTATTATCGCCCATATTTTGTTGCATCAGCCTTGACTTTGTTCCCGCCTTGTTATATACCTTTATTTTGTTCACCGTATAGGCAGGAAGGTTCTCTAAAGCCAACTTAGGATTACCGGCAAAGAATTCCTGTCCGTTTACCAACAGACTCTGAATGAACCTCCCATTCACATAAATCCTTCCGTCTTTCTCTAACTTTGCACCTGGCAAGCGGGCGATTAAGGCATCGAGCATATTGCCTTCGGCTAAGTTAAAAGCATTGGCATTGTAGACAATAGTATCGCCTTTCATGACCATTTTCACCTTCGAAGCAACAACTGTAACTTCCTTCAGTTCGTGTTCTACAATCTTCGTCATTCGGATTTCTTTTACCTTAATATAGTCTTCGCGAGTGCTTCTCAATTCACAATTCATATAACAAACGTCATAGCCCTCTTTCTCAGCCTTAATAATGTACTTTCCTTTCGCAGTTACAGCATCTTTAAATTCATAATAAGCCTTGTGATAACCAATATCCCAAGGCATCTCTTCAATATCCGCTGTAATCGTATCAATAACAACACTATCAGCAGTCATCAAAGTTATCTTGGCTGTAACGCCCATTCCTGTTATGTTATCAACAACAGAACCTTCAACGGAATGTTTGTAATCGCTCGCTTGAATAGGTAAAGCAAAAAGCAGTAATGCTACATAAATACAGCTGACATACTTCTTAATACAGATTTCTCTCATAAGTATAATTTGGGGTTTTAAAGGTTTCAACAGAATCTTAGAAAGCTCTGTTTGGGTTAAAACTTATACGATAGATGCTATAATAGCACCATACGATATTAAGCGTTATTCTATTACATTATGCAAAGGTAGGAAAAAACAAGTGTTAATTGCACGTTGGTACACATTTAATTTTTATTTAAGGATATGAGAACGCAATAATTCTTTTATGTCATTCTTTCGTTTCTTATATATGTTAGTTGCATTTTTCACGTGTCAAATAGTATTACTTACGCGTAAGGGTTGCTGCATTGCTTTTCCTTCTCTATTCCCATGTGTCATCTAACAGCCCAGCAAGGAATGTTTCTTCCGATTCTTCCATCTTCCTTTCATCTTTTTACTACCCTTTCTATTGCTTCTGTTTATCTGCATCAAGGCAAATTTACAAAACAACAAGAAGTTCAGAGCGGTATTCTTTCTCTTCCTTGTACTGTCCTCGTCAAAGGTAGCAGCCAATAGCCAATGCAGGTTGTTCCCAATCTCCAATGTGATCCTAAAGGCAGAGAGACAGACAAAATATGGTGTTACCTTAATCTTATCAGCTTCCAAGTTTTCAATTGATTGATCTGCAACATATGTTTTCATCTGCTCTGCAGAAGTCTGCATGTCTGCAAAATGATTATCATGTTTACTTAATACCTCATACTTTAAGGTCATTACATCTTTGACACCTTCTCCTATATATTGTGATACTTCAGGACGAACCAAATGGTGTAAACCGGTATAACCACCATGGTAATGAGTATAGAATAAAGCATTAGCACCTGCTGTTAGTGAGTCAATATCCTCCCTGGACAGTTCTTCCTGATGGCTGCCAGGAAAATTGCTGCCAAGATCAATGATTATCTTACAGCCATCGTGCTCGATTATAGTGATGTACCCCCCCCAATCTTATTTACTCTGTGAATGGTTATTTTCATCTTGTTATCCTTCTATTTTTTTGAAGTAAGGATCGTTCCTTTTTCATCACATGTGAAAGCTTTCATAGACGGAAGAAATAGGTCTCTAACAAAACAATACCTCTCACAAATTGATTTTGAAAGTTTGCTGTCTTTACCGTAAATGACGCATGGAATTATCTTGTTAGATAATTTGGAAGGAAAATATCTCAGGAAAGATTTCGATATTAACCCCATATTGATTTTCTGTTCAACCATAGTCTTGATATGTTCATAGAGGAGGTTGTCACCAGACAAGAGTTTACTCAACTGCTTGTAATAATAAGCAGTCTGGATAGGCGAAAGAGCTGTTTTTGCAGGAGCGTCCTGTTTTAGTTCCATGATTAGAATATCGCCATTCTTATTGAGACCAAGGAAATCGAACTCTCCATATTCTGCTTTTATATCCTTAGGCAATTTTCCCTCGTAGGTAGAACGTAGGACTGTGATATTTTTTTGTTGATCATAAACAATATCTTTATTCCATTCAGTTTTTATGACTTCATCCTTAAATCCGATAACAAACTCTTTATCGATAATTATAAAATCATCAGATTCCTGATAATTGAACGTATACCTTCTGCCTATCAATGTCTGATAATGGCCTTCTTTATGCGTCCCATCTGTAGCAATATAATATCTATCGAACTCCTTTTCTGCTTCAATCTTTGAGAGATATTTCTCGAAAAGTGAGGGAGAAGGAGAACTGAAAAATTCTTCATCTAACCTCATATATTTATCAGCTGCTTTATAACCAGCAAATTTCCCTTTTCTGAATAATACTTGGAAAATTCTTCCAGTTCCTCTATAAATAGAAAACCAAGAACGATTTTGTTTAGGATCATGTCCAGTCTGAAAGTCAAGAGACTCATGTCTCTTGACAAAAGGTATGAGCCAATCTAACTCTTGCGTTATGTGCTGAACCAATTCATCACACATGATTCTATCATAATACGTTGTGATTATTTCCATGATTTTATTCTTATATTGATTTTCTTCTTTAATATTGTTGAATAGCTCTATTCCTAATCTGTCTAATTCGCTCGGCAACCAAGCCGTACTCCTTAGCAATTTCGGTACTATCTTTAAAAAGAGTGTAAGGCACTACTGCATTATTACACAAGAAGAATACAACCTGCTAAGTGTCGCCTTTTCACTAAAATAGGGTATAAACAAGACAATTCCACAGTCTAATACATACACAAGTGCAGATAAAGACTGTGGAATTATTAGCATAGTAGTATAACAGTCAGGTAGCATGTGTGGAACTGCTTACCTATAAAAACTTTTCAAGTTCTTCTAACGCCTACTTTAGTCTTCCTTAAAACCAATAACCGCTGTTGTCGTGTGGTGCGGGTTCCCCGTTTAACCGATAGTATAATTCGGTAAGTGCCTGCTTGTAGGTAAGGTTGAAGCAGTATTTCAGCGTGCTTATCAGTCGTCTGAACGAGGCTGGCACTTCGCTTTCCTTCATTGTCAGCGACACGTTGTCTTCGCCTTCGCCCAGTTCCGCTCTGTCCATGTAGACCATTACAGGAATGGTTATCGTGGGATACCACTTCTCGTTCTTCAGTTGTTCGGGTGTAGGAACCCAGTCAGCCACTTGCGAATGCTTCTCTACAGGTTTTCCCCAGGTATCTTTAAACACTAATTTCTTTAGGTTTACCGTCTTCTTGTCGTGGCTTTCCATCAGCATAATGTTAAGATTGCAAGTCTGACGACAGTACCCAAACGACATAATTCCCTTGAAACCGAGTGGATCTTTCAGTCCGTTGTACTGTCCTTCCCCGCTATGAATGGTTTTGTTCCAGGGAGTTGGATCTACATAATCGTAGCGCATGAACTCCTGATTGGTGGGATTGTCGAGCCGTGCATCGAAGTTTGGAAATGGTTTCTGGTCTTTTACCACAAAGAAATGCTGGTAATGCTCGCTCTTTCCGTTGTCTATGAACTGACCGTTCATAATGTTTCCGGCAGCATCGTAGTACCTGATGTCCAATGCATGGCTCACTGCGGCTTCCGAATTCTGCATCTGGTTATAGCTCATTGCGTAGAGATAAGGTGGATTCTTAGGGTCTGGCACCCACTTTCCGTTCTGCATCGTGTAGACAAACACCTGCGGAGCGTCCATATACTTTACACCATCGTACATCTTGTTCTCGTGAAAGGCGGCGTAACCGTGCAGGTGTCCCTCGTAAACGTGTATGACCACCTTTGCCGGTTGGGGACCTACAAGTTCTTTCGTCTTATCTTTTGGCTTTACTTCGTCTTCGCTACATGCCGTAAGTCCGACAGCAACGATAAGGCTCATTGCTACGAACAGCATAGATTTAAATACTTTTTTCATCATTGTTTTTTTTATTAATGGGTTATTGTTATATAAGTTTCTATTGTTTGAAACCTTGTCAGTCTTCTATCTCTATGGGCAGTTTGACACTCAAATCCCACAGGGCTTTGTTCAGCTGAGAGGGCGATGGTGCCCAGAAAGGAGAGGCTTTGCCATCGTTACCGAACTTTGTTAAATTGCCGGAGTGCATCAATGCCACTTTCAAGTTAAACTTTGTGCCGGGCTGCAAGAAGCGAATGAAGCCGAAAAAGCCCATAGGGTTGCTGTCGCCGATGAACTTTCCTTTGTATGTATCGGCGTAAGTGTATTCGTAAGGCAGCTTTGTGCGGTCTCTTACCAATACGTTGTGGGCACCATCGTTTATGTAATACATAAAGAAGTGCTGGTGAATCTTGTCTTGTTCGTTATCGAAGAACTGGTGATTCATGGGCTCTCCCTTTGCATTGTAGTAGTCTATGCGTAGAGAATAGACCACGTCGGGGTGCTTCTTCGTGTTTTTTACAACGAATTTGGTCTGTCCGCCGTCGCCTGTTTTGAAGTTTTCGCCTTTCACAACTTCCCAGATGATTTTCTGAACATTGCCTGTTGGAACAAAATCGGACTCTTTGGGCATACTCCCGAATGCTGTTCCGCTGCGCAGTTTACCCTCTGTAAGGGTGAAAACAGACTTTGTAGGGTCTTCGTGCAGCTTGTTTCTTTTCTCGTTTTCCGGCTTGTCAGGGCTGCAAGCAGCGAAAAATGCAATGCCGAACAAGCCTAATAGCATTGGTAAAATACTGTTTTTAAGTTTCATCATCTTGTCTTTTATTATTGGTTTATTTATTTTTGATTTTTATTTAGAACTTCCACCCCACGGTAATCCTTATGTCTCGACCGAGGTCGTGTGCGTAGTAACGGGCACGATTTGTATATTCTTTATATTCCTTATTGAAGATGTTGTCTGCCGAAACAAACAGGTTTAGCGTGTTGCGCTTGTCTATCCGCCATTCGGTGCCAGCCTCGAAGCCGAACAAGCTGTACGAAGCCGGGGCAAAATCTATAAGGTCGGTAGCCGCATCGAACCTGTGTTGCCGTGCTACAAAACGGTGTCTGACTTCCAACCACGGCGCAAACTTTCCCGAAAGCCTCGGTGTGTAAGTCAAGCTATGGTTGAAACGGAACGAAGGAATGTAAGGCAGGTAGTTATGCGTGTGGGGGTCGTTCGCCCAAATCATAGACGACACGAAGTGATATTCTATCTCTGCGATAGGACGAATGCGCAAATCGAGGTCTAATCCCCGTATAAATGCATCGGTCTGCATATACTGGAACAATGGATAAGTGCCCGAAATAACTGTTACATATTCGCCTTTCATCGGTCTATCGTATATATAATGTTTTACCCATTGCAGGTAGGCATCGAGCCGTACACTGAGAAACGTGCTGCGATATTCGGCAGATGCAACCCATTTGTAGCTGTTTTCGGAGGTCATGGTAGAGTCGCCACGCACGAAACGGCCTGTTCCCAACTCGTTTCCGTTGCTATACAGTTCGAAAACGTGGGGTGCACGCCATGCCAGACCAAAGTTGGAGGTTAGCGTAAGCTTGTCGGTGGCATGGTAATGGGCACCTATGCTGTAAGTGAAATTGGAGAAAGTGCGATGCCCTCCATAGTAGTCGCCTGTCCAATCGTAGCCTGCAGCCTTTGTGTCTTGCCAGTCGAAACGAACGCCAAGTTCTGCTCCAAGCCGGTTGTTCTGGTACTTTTGCAAAGCGTAAGCACCTATCTGGGTTTCCGTATGGTTCGGAATAATGGGCACGACACCCGTTCCACGCTGGTTGGAATGGTCGCTGTTCACAACTTGCGCACCCACTTCGCTTTGCCAATCACCATAGTATTTGCGCCAACGCAGATAGTTTTGCAACGATTTAAGGTGCATGCTGACAGCAGGAATATAGGAAAGGTTCATGCGCCGTATCCTATTCTCCTCTCTATCGTCCTTCTGAAAGGAGGCTAACCAATAGAAATCGCCATACTTTTCGCTATCGTAGAAAAGCTTTAACGTTGCGTTGGTGTGAATAATGTGCTGGAATGGGTAGTCTATATGGCGTGTATAAGGTGTTATATCGACCGGCTTTCCTATCTTGATGCGTTCGGCAAGCAAGTCAGCATCGCCCATCTGGGCATTGAAAAGCACGCCCAGCTTCAGGTCGTATCTGCTAAGATAGCCTTCAACACGGAACTTCTTATGCTGATAACCTAATGCTGTTGAGAAGTCGAACTCGCGTGTTCCCGTGTTGTTCAGCAAGTAATGTGCTGCTTTTTGGTCTCCGCCATTGGCATAGGTGGCTTGAATGCGCCACGCCAGCGATGGCAAGAAAGACATGGAACCTTCTGCATTGCCCACCATTTGGTAGCGATAACCGTTGGAACCATACATTCCCGACAGTCTGCCATGCACTTTCTTCTGGTTGTAAGGCAGCATGTCCTGTTCCATTACAACTATTCCGCCAAGAGCTTCAGAGCCATATCGCACTGCTTCTGCCCCTTTAACTACTTCTATTTTGGTGCTGCTGTTCTTGTCTACCTCGGGAGCATGGTCGGCTCCCCACTGTTGTCCGGTTAGCCGCGCGCCGTTATTAACCAGCAATATACGGTTTCCGTACATGCCATGGATAACTGGCTTCGATACTGTTCCGCCAGTCTGGATAGAGCTGACACCGCTGACACGTTCCAGCATCGTGCCCAACGACTGCCCTAACGAGCGTTCTATCGTTTTGTTGGTAAGCTGCGAGCTTACAGTATTGTTGCTGACGAGTTTCCGAACAGTGGAAACCTCCACGCCATCTAACACATGATAGTTTTGTTTGGTTGTATCTGGTTGCGCCACAACCTGGTCTTGCTTGTGCTGTGCAAAGCCATTTACGGGTACGAAACCATACAATCCCACTACACTTACAAAGGTGTAAACGAGCTTTTTCATATTTTTTACTATGAAATAAGAATAAAATAAGTAATTAATTGCTGTTTTTCCTGCATTGCATAGCTGCGCAAATGTGTGGCACTTACTTGACACGTAGCACCTCAGACACATTGTCCGGCACACAAAAAGGCACTATGGCAACACAGCAAAGCCTACAAACAACATGGTGTTGCAAGCTGTAAAAGGGTTTCTAAGCATGTTTAGAAACTAAGCAGAAAAGGGAGGAGCGTGAGCGTTTACCGATTCAACAGACCTGTAAACTATAATGGGTTCTAACGCTTTAGGCTTGTGCAAAAGTGTGCAGACCGTCATAGGAACATAGCTAAACAGCTTTACAGCACTGGCTTTGTGCATCGTGAAGTCGCAGACAAAGCAAGATGAGCCTACCTGGGCATTGCCTTTGGCAGACAGCTTCTCTACATGCACATCTTTATAGTCGTGAAAGTGCAAATCTTTTATAGCAAGCACGGTAGTGAATGTTATCAATAACATCCATGCCATAAGTACTTTTGATAGATTTGTTCTTTTCATTCCAACTATCTTTTGCATTCCTGGAACGGTACTGAAAAATCAATAATCCTATTCACTGGCAAAGGCATTACTACCCTATTATCTTCGTTTTAGCACCTTGTTCCTATATTAGGTCTTTGCAAAAGTATAGAAAATAGTAGAAACAATACAAGTATTCTGCTGTTGTTTATATCTTTTTAACGATATAGATGTGTTGCAGCCATAAAGGCAAAATTCCGTTAATGCCTTTCTATATATATAAGGTGTAACCCTCGAAAACCTGTCAGGACGATGAAAAAATATTCCCAATAAAATATTTTTCGCAAATAAATGCGAAAAATATAGGTAGTTATTGGAATATTTGTACCTTTGTACCGTCCTATTACTATTGCAATTTAATAAAAGACTTATCATATAAATACACTATGGAGCACTTGGAAGTAATAAAGGTTTCGGAGGAAAAAATATCTTCTGAACATCTGAATGCAAACAAAGTTTACTTCGCAACAGATATTCTGAACGACAGTAACATGATGCCAATTTATAGTAAATTGTGCATGGTACTTGACATCTACGATGTCAAGCACGAGCTTATTGAAGACCCATCAACACACTCTTGCAAGGCACTGAAGCCTGCTTGGCTTGCTAACAACGCAAGAATTACAGACCATGTAGACTGCCTTGTACGCTATATTGGCAACAAACGTGTACTGATGACGAACTGCACGGAGTATGACACTGAGGTTGCCGCAGCCTTGAAAGAGAAAATCGAGGCTGAAGGATACGAGGTCGTAGAACTTAGTTACTCGTCTTTCGATGGTGCACGCGGGGCTAAAGACACCAGTTGGGCATACATTAACTACATACAGACATCGAAAGTTATTATTGTTCCGATGCAACGTGCAAAGGAAGACAAGGAAGCTTTGCAGCAAATTAAGGCTTGTTTCCCACACTTGGCAGTAGTTGGCGTTTATGCAGAACCATGTCTGGGCAACGAGGGAGAGTTTATTTGCTACAGTAAAAGCATTGACGAGAGCATGGTGTCGTAGCAAGATTGTATGGTTAAAACATAGCAGATACTTAGTTCCCTTAGGGATTCTAAAAAACAAAAGAGCCTGTTTTGCATTGCAAAACAGGCTCTTTTACATGGCAAAACAATGGGTTTTGGCATGCAAAAGGGTGGTTTTTACAATCTTATTCGTCAGCTCGCTTCATGCGTGCAGCCAACTGGAAGAGCGCAGGAACAAGAATGCAGAACGAGAAAAGTAGTCCCAAATACATAGAACGCTCGCTGCCGTGGAAGTAGTCTATAAGCTTTCCATCTGCCAAATTTGGCATCAGGTTAAACATTAAGTAGGCTATGGTGTTGTTTACCCAATGCAGCACAATGCCCGGAAGCACACTCCGGGTGCGTGCATACAGCCAGCCTAAAGCCAAACCAATAATGAAAGCGTGCACACCTTGAGCTATATTGCCATGTATCAGCGCAAATATCAAAGCCGTTAAAGCTATGGCTGCCCACCTGCCTTTGCGTCCGAAGGTATCGAGCAAGACGCGCAATATTGCACCTCGAAAAATCAGCTCTTCGGCAATAGGAGCAAATATGCCTACAATAAGATAGCCAAGAGGTTGCTTCATGATGCCTTCAAAGAGCTGGGTCAGATTGTCGGACATCGTGATTTGCAACTTTTCGTAAACGAATTGTGCCGGAAGAATAATTCCAACCGACAGCATGGCTGCCCAAAACAGTACGCCCCACGGTTTCGTCTGAAGGTAAGTGCGAGAAATTGGTGCCCATTTCGCTTTAATATAAATAAGAATTGCGGCTACGCTCGAAAGCAAATTGGCTGCTATCAACACGTCGCTATAATGTCCGGACTGCATGCTTCTGGCTACATCGAATAGGTTTAGACCCTTCAAATAGGCATAAATTGCTACAGTTCCAAACTCAAAAACAGAATGAATAACGATGAAAAGCGCAACGAAAAGCGCAACATACAGCAAGTTCTTTAAGGTGTTATTTTCTCTAATAGTAGTCTTTTTCATTATCTTTACCTATTGTTTTTTAAAATCGTTCTTATCTGTTGTTCGTCCAACTGCATTTGTCTTGCAAGCGCATCTAAGCTTGGAAACTTTCGGTTGGAACGCACGCGAGCAATAAAACTTACTTCTATCGTACGACCGTATAAGTCGCCCGAGAAGTCGAAAATATTAACTTCTGCCGACACATTCGTACCGTTAAAGGTGGGGCGAGTACCTATATTGAGCATTCCGCCATACACTTTTTCATCGCCCCAAATACGGATACGCACCGCATAGACACCCATTGCAGGGAGCAGTTTTTCGGTTTTCCCAATATCTATATTCGCAGTTGGAAAACCCAGCTTGTGCCCATTTCGGCAACCGTGAATTACTTTGCCACGCAACGAATAGGGAGAACCCAGACAGCGGGCAGCATTTTCCATGTCGCCAACATTGATAAATTGACGTATTATAGATGAGCTTACGTTGAAATTATCCATCGAAAGAGCTGTATTCTGACACACCTCAATACCTGTTTCTTTGCCAAGAGACACGTAATCATCGAAAGTTTCGGTTCTGTTATGCCCAAAACGATTGTCATAACCCATAACCAACTTACACACATTAAGCTGTTTGTGCAGCACGCTTTCCATAAACTGCTTCGACGTGAATTGCGCCAAAGTCTTATCGAAATGGAGCACAACAACATAGTCGATGGCAGTTTGCGCAAGTTTCTCGAGTTTCTCGTCGAGTGTCGACAACATTTTTGGCTGATAGTCGCACTGCAAAACCTGACGAGGATGGCGATCGAAAGTTATAACCATCGACTTTAACCCATCTCGTTTTGCCATTTCGGCAAGCCGGTTAATAAGAAACTGATGTCCAAGATGCACACCATCGAAAAAGCCAATCGTGGCAATCGCACGATTTTTTATCACTAACCCGTTAGTATTTAAATCTTTAAGAAATATCGTCTTCATTCTATATCTTCGTCTACCTACCTATATATCCAAGGTCATCAAACCATACTTCACAGTTATCAGACCATGTATTCATAGTTACAGAAACCTCATGTCCATACGGCAGCCATTCTTTAAAATGCACTGCAAATATACATCAAATAGCCATAACTATCGTTTTGGAGCACGCAAAATGTGTTAAAACACGAAAAATATCTCATTATCATTCACGTTTTCTCGAATTATTTATTACCTTTGCACCCACATTTACGAATACTGGACTTGTAGCTCAGTTGGTTAGAGCAACAGACTCATAATCTGGAGGTCCCTGGTTCAAGCCCAGGCTGGTCCACGCTGAAAATCAAGCACTTACAAAGGTTTTGTAAGTGCTTTTCTTTTTAGAGTGCCCCTCAGGTGACCTTTCTGAATCGAAAGTGACCTTTAGTAACCTTCTAAAACGTAGTGTGATTTTTTGAGAGTTCATGAAATCATTTTTGCCATTTGGCGGAATATTCAACAGTAATAAAGGATGTAATCTTGCCTAACAATTGCATAATACGCAAATAAAAATATCTTATTTACATTGATTTTTGCTTTTTCTATTATGGTATTCATGTTTATTTGTTAACTTTGTACTCACAATCTATAAAATCAATGCAATGGCAAGAGACATCAACCGTATCAAGGTGGTTTTGGCAGAGAAAAAACGGACAAATAAATGGCTGGCAGAGACATTGGGTAAAGATCCAGCTACTGTTTCCAAGTGGTGTACAAACTCTGCTCAGCCAGGACTTGAAACTCTGCTTCAAATAGCAGAATGTTTGGAGGTAGACGTGAAGGAACTTATCAACTCCAGTAAAAACGATGTGATGTATATTCAAGTTACCAAGTAAAGAGTATCTATATTTATGCCAGTAAATAAGAACGCACAATTCAGATACCAAATTTTAGATCGATGTTTTAGAGACTTCCGTCATAAGTATGACTTTGACACCCTTCTAGAGAAGGTTAATGACCACTTGGAGGATATTCAAGGGGGTGATTCTATAATAGGTATTCGGCAATTGAGAGGAGACATCAATGCTATTCGCAAGATGCTTCCTGATGGAATATACCTTGACGCTAACCCGTATTACGACAAGAAGTGTTATTACCGCTATTCAGAGCGTGGCTTTTCGATATTCCAGAATGTGCTATCACCTGTCGAGGTACAAAAATTGCGTTCCACCATAGAGATGCTTAGCCGATACCGTGGTATTCCTAATAATGTTTGGTTGGAAGAAGTAATTTCCAACCTTGAATATCGTTTTGGCATTAAGTCAAATAGCGATAACGTAGTCGCATTTGAACAGAATGAACAACTTAAAGGTTTGGAATATTTGTCGGAGGTAATTGATGCAGCCGTGGACCATATACCTATTATTATATATTATAAGACATATAAGGGAAAGGACCTAACATCTACCTTCCATCCCTACCACGTTAGGCAATATAATAATCGTTGGTTCCTGTTTGGTTATGAGGAAGAAACTGGGAAAATAGCAAATAAGGCTCTTGACCGTATACAACACATCTCATTGGCAAATGTTCCTTTCAAACCGAATACAACCATCGACTTTGCTCATTTCTTTGACGATGTAGTAGGTGTCTCTATACCATATAACGATGTAGAGAAAGAAACTATCATTCTGCGTTTTACACAGACAAGATTTCCTTATGTAACATCAAAGCCCATTCATAAATCGCAAACTACGGTCAACGAAAAAGAGTGTACAATATCTTTGAGCGTTAAACCGACTCGTGAGTTGGAACAACAAATCTTATCATACGGTTCTGACGTAGAAGTTCTCTCTCCTGAGTCACTTAGGCTACAAATTGCAGAAAAAATAGCAGATAATTATAAAAAATATTTTCCTATGCAGAATGAGCGCATAGGTAGTATTTAACTTTGCACCAGTAATTGAAAAAAATAATTCCAGCATATGAATAAGCAACAGCTTGCAAACAGAATATGGGCTTCAGCCAACAACATGCGTAATAAGATTGAAGCCAATGAATATAAGGATTATATTCTTGGCCTTATCTTCTATAAGTTCCTTTCTGATACGGAGGTGAAATATTTCACTGAGGTATGCGAGTGGGAAGAAGATGAGTTTCCCGAACTTGTGGAGAACTATGAGGATTTGAACATGAAGAATGCCATTAAGGAGTGCCAAGAGCACATTGGTTTCTTCATCGAGTATAAGTATCTGTTCTCTACATGGCTCAATGACACCAGTTTCAGCGTACAGACGCTGAGCGAAGCTCTCAGCAACTTTGAACGTTTAATGAGTGAGAACTACGCTTCTGTTTATGATGGCATCTTCAAGACGCTTCGTGAAGGGCTTAGTAAACTAGGCGATAACCCCAGTTCTCAGACAAAAGCACTGAAGGGACTTATCAAGCTCATTAAAGATATTCCTACCGATGGATCTCAGGACTACGATGTATTGGGCTATGTGTATGAGTTCCTTATCAGCAACTTTGCCGCCAATGCTGGCAAAAAGGCAGGTGAGTTCTATACTCCGCATGAGGTAGCTATGATTATGTCGGAGATTGTGGCAGAGCATCATAAGAACAAGGAAAGCCTTGAAATCTATGATCCAACATCTGGTTCTGGTTCATTGCTTATCACTATTGGCAAGGCTGTGAGCAAGCATATTCAGGGCAAGAACAAAGTGAAATACTATGCGCAGGAGTTAAAGGAGAACACCTACAACCTGACTCGTATGAACCTTGTCATGCGTGGCATCATTCCGCAGAACATCGTTACTCGTTGTGCTGATACCCTCGAAGAAGACTGGCCTATGCATGAGGAGGGGTCTGAAATTGATAAACCTCTGGCTGTGGATGCTGTGGTCAGCAATCCTCCTTATTCTCAGCACTGGGAGCCAAAGGACAAGGAGTATGACCCTCGTTTCAAGAACTATGGTGTGGCACCTAAGACCAAAGCCGACTATGCTTTCCTATTGCATGAACTGCACCACCTGAAGAGCGATGGCATTATGACAATTGTCATGCCACACGGTGTGTTATTCCGTGGAAAGACTCCCAAGATTTACGATAAGGATGGCAATGTGCTACCCTTGGAGATGCAAGAGGAAGGTCAGGCCGAAGGTCAAATTCGTGCCAACCTCATTGAAAAAAACAATATCGATGCTATCATCGGACTGCCAGCCAATATTTTCTTTGGTACTGGTATTCCAACACTTATCATGGTGCTGAAGAAGAGCCGTGGAAACGAGGGCGTACTTATTATCGATGCCAGCAAGGGTTTCGTTAAGGATGGAAAGCAGAACAAGTTGCGTGCTTGTGATGTAAAGAAGATTGCCGATACCTATCGTGAGCGCAAAGAAATTCCTGGTTTCTCCCGTGTTGTAACTCGCGATGAGATTCGCAAGAACGAGTACAACCTCAACATTCCTCGCTATGTGGATTCTGGTGAGGCAGCTGTGAAGTACGATATTTATTCCACAATGTTTGGTGGCATACCTAATAGTGAGATTGCTGACCTCTGTGAGTATTGGAGCGCATTCCCTACACTTCAGCAGGAGTTGTTCGCTCCAGAGCAAGATAGACCTTACTCTACAGTTAAGATGGCCGACATAGTGGAAACAATCCATGAGAATAGTGACGTACAAGACTTCAAGGCTCGTTTCTTAGCTGCTTTTGAAGACTTCAAGCGTATGCTCCACATCCGTCTTATAGACAATGTAGAGCAGGTGAAGGATGTCGTGGAGAGCGACATCATTTCTTCAGACATCTTCCGTCGTTGCGAGGGTATGCCGCTTATTGACAAATATGCCGCCTACCAGATTCTTGCTGATAACTGGCAGGGCATCATGGGCGATGTGGAAATCATCCAGACCGAGGGTTTCGGTGCTTGTAATGTGGTGGAGCCTAAGATGAAGATGGTGAAGGATAAGAACGGCATTGAACAAGAAGTTGAGGACGGCCTTAAGGGACGTATCATTCCGTTCGAACTGGTTCAAAAGATTCTCTTCCAGGATTACCTTGACGCTATCGCTGCCCTTCAATCTCGTATCAAGGCTATCGACGGCGAACTGGATGCTGTACGCGACGAACTTCTTGGTATGGAAGATACAGATAAATACTTCGATGCAGAGAAAGACAATGTCTTCATAAAGAAAGAAATTACAGCCGACAGCAAGCCCAAAGCAGATGTAGAGGATGATATCAAGGAACAACTGAAAGCTATTGTTGCCCTTTGGAATGAACAGTCTGCGAAGAAGAAGCAAGTTACTAAAGACAAGGATGCCTTAGAGGCAAAGACCATCAAGACGATAGAAGGTCTTGATATGAAGGACATTCAAATGTTCCTCGAACTGAAGTGGATTCTACCTATCACCTCTGCCATCGAGTCGTTGCCAGATGAAGTCATTCAAACACTTGCCGATGCCATTTCTGGTCTCAACGAGAAGTATGCCATTACCTATAACGATATAGAGCAGGGTATTGAGGAGTCCGAGAGTAATCTTGCAACGCTCATTGACCAACTCACAGGTGATGAGTTTGCCATCAGCGGTTTGTCTAACCTTATTAAGAAGTAAGTATGGAGCCAAAGATAAGATTAAAAGGATTTCAGGGAGAGTGGAAAGAGTCTGCTTTCTCAGAATCTTTCGAATCTCTGAAGAACAATTCCCTATCACGAGCAGAGCTGGATGACAGCGGAACTGTGTACAATATTCATTACGGTGATGTCCTAATAACCTACAATGAATGCGTTAAGATTGATAAAGAGGTTAAGACCTTTGTCAAAGATGCAGAAGTTGCAAGGAAACTGTCTCATTTGTGCGCTATTAAGAATGGAGATGTTATCTTTGCAGATGCTGCCGAGGACAATACTGTAGGAAAGTGCACTGAGGTTATTGCCCATGAAGCAGATGCAATAGTGTCTGGACTTCATACTATTCCATGCCGTCCAAAGAAAGAATTTGCATCTCGATATCTGGGGTATTACTTAAATTCTAAAGCGTATCACGACCAACTTCTTCCACATATACAAGGAACTAAGATTTCCAGCATATCAAAAAGGACTTTGGCATATACTCATATCAGTTGTCCAAGTGATAAGAAAGAGCAACAAGCAATTGCCTTTTACTTCCAGCACCTCGACTCTCTCATTCAATCCTTCACAAAAAAGATTGAATCGCTCAAAAAGGTGAAAGCTGCAAGTTTGCAATCCATGTTTCCACGGGAAGGAGAAACCATCCCAAGAGTAAGGTTCAAAGGCTTTGAAGGGATATGGGAAATTATCAAATTCTCAGATTTTGCAGAAATACACCGAGGACTTACATATACTCCGAATAATGCGATGGAAAATGGAGTTCGAGTATTACGTTCGTCAAATATTGACGAAGATACTTTTGTAACATCTAAAGGTGATATATTTGTAGCACCCAATTGTGTAAATATTGACTATGCAAAAAAAGGTGATATACTTATTACAGCCGCAAATGGTTCACCTCACTTGGTGGGAAAGCATGCAATCATAAGAAATACATGCTCAATTCCTATGGTCGCTGGTGGCTTTATGTATTTGGTTAATTCACAAGAATCTGAATTTCTAAACGCAAGTATGAGTTCGAATTGGTATTACCGATTTCTCAAGACAGGAGTAACAGGCGGTAATGGATCGATAGGAAATCTTAGTAGAAACGATTTGAAGAAAGCAGAGTTTTTAATTCCTATCCAAAAAGAAGAACGAAATATGCTCGCCGATTACTTCACATCTCTCGACTCACAAATCTCTCTCCAGACCCAGCGTTTGGAAAAGTTGAAGCAGATTAAATCTGCATGTTTAGATAATATGTTTGTATAACCTAAAAAAAATATTAGACCTATGCCAGTAGATGTTTTAATTCGTCCGTTCCTAAAGGAACTTGATTTTGAGAAGGCACTTGCAGACTTTCTGCCACAACATGGTTGGGAGCCTAACGTGATAATGAACCCAACAGAGGATATCCTCATTAAAAACTGGGCTGCTATTATATTCAACAATAATCGTGACATGAATCGTCTTGGTGACTTTAAACTCACCGACACAGAGATGCAGCAAATCATGGCACAAGTGGACGCGCTTAAGAACCCATACGAGGTGAACCAGTTCATCAATGGTGGACAAGTGATGATAAAGCGTGACAATCCTGATGACAAAATCAACTTCGGCAAGGAGGTGTATCTCACTATCTTCAATGCTCGTGAAATTCATGCAGGACAGAGTGTTTATCAGATTGTTCGTCAGCCAAGATTCCAAACCAAGCATCCTCTTGGCACTACACGACGTGGTGATGTGGTGTTGCTCATTAACGGTATGCCTGTTATACATATCGAATTGAAGCGAAGTGGTGTAGATGTAACTCAGGCAGTGAATCAGATCAAGAAGTATGCCCACGAAGGCATCTTCTCGCATGATATCTTCTCTTTGATACAAATATTTGTAGCCATGACTCCAGAGAAGACACTCTATTTCGCGAATCCTGGGGCGTCGGAAAATTTCTCTCCAAGTTTCTACTTCCACTGGGCTGACTTCAATAACGATGAGGTTTACGACTGGAAGCGCATTGCCGCCAACCTTCTGTCAATCCCGATGGCTCACCAGATGGTGGGCTACTATACCATAGCCGATGACAAGGACGAAACGTTGAAAGTGCTTCGCAGTTATCAGTATTTCGCAACCACCAAGATATGGGAGCGTGTGCGTGCGACCAACTGGGATGACCACTATCATAAGGGTGGTTACATCTGGCATACTACAGGTTCTGGAAAAACGATGACTTCTTTCAAGTCTGCCCAGCTCATTGCCAAGGCCAATGATGCCGATAAGGTGGTGTTCCTGCTCGACCGCATAGAACTGAGCACACAGTCGGCTGACGAGTATCGTGGCTTTGCCAATGCCGATGATAACGTGCTCGATACGGATGACACAAGGAATCTGATACGAGTATTGGAAAGCGACAGCAAGGACGAGTGCCTTATTGTTACCTCTATACAAAAGATGAGTCGTATCAATAGTGGCAACAGCGTTTCACAGTCAACTATTGACAAGATTAACAAGAAGCGCGTCGTGTTTATTGTGGATGAGTGCCATAGAAGTGTTACAGGTTCTGGCAAGGACAGCGGTAGTGGCATGCTCCTGGCAATAAAGAATACCTTCCCTCGCGCCATTTTTTTCGGATTTACAGGCACACCGATATTCCCAGAGAATGCTCGTGGCGAGGTGACTACAGAGGTTATATTTGGCGACATGCTCCACAAATACACGCTTGCCAGTGGTATTCCTGACAAGAACGTTCTTGGTTTCGACCTTTATCGAGAAGACACATTCCAAGAGCACGACATCCGCGAAAAGGTGGCATTGCGACAGGCAGACCCTGATGCAGAGACGGTGGATGATATCGCAAAGGACAATGAGAAGATGGACATCTATAACAAGTGGATGTGTGACACTGATATGTTGAAAGTGGAAGATGAAGCGAAATCGCTCTACGCCACTGATGCACACCACATGGCGGTTGTTCAGAAAATTGTGGAGGAACGCCCTATGCTCAGCCACAATGGTAAGTTTCATGCCATATTGGCCACAAAGAACATTCCAGAGGCCATAGAATACTATCAGCTATTCAAGAAGCATTATCCAGAGTACAATGTTACTGCCATCTTTGATGACTCCATCGATAATAATGGCGGTGGAGAATATAAGGAAGAGGCTATCCTTGAAATACTTCAGGATTACAATGATAGGTTTGATACCACATTCCTGCAATCAACCTATGCCAAATACAAAAAAGACGTAGCAAAACGTCTTGCTCACAAGGCACCTTATCAGCACTTAGAGAAAGACAAGCAACTGGATTTGCTCATCGTAGTAACCCAGATGTTGACCGGATATGACTCGAAATGGGTGAACACACTTTATGTGGATAAACTGTTGCAGTATGTGGATGTTATCCAGGCATTCTCACGCACCAACCGCCTGTTTGGGCCAGATAAACCTTTTGGTATTATCAAGTATTTCACACGTCCTAACCGTATGGCGAAGAACATTGAGGATGCGCTGGCTCTGTATGTAGATCAGCCATTACTTGTGTTCACAGATAAGCTGGAGGCCAATCTGGAGAAGATTAACCAGTCGTTCCGCGTCATCGACCAACTGTTTAAGGCAGAAGGAATCGATTACTATGCTACCTTACCCCAGGCAGAAGCATCAAAAAAGAAGTTTGCCAAAGAGTTTTGTGAAATGACCAAGCGTCTGGAAGCTGCCAAGATGCAAGGTTTCCGATGGGAACAATCTGAATACGAGTACCAACATACCAATGGATGGGTGAAACTGAAGATGGAACTTGACGAACAGACTTACAAGATTCTTCTGGCTCGTTACCGCGAACTATTCCAGAAAGGACCTGGAGGCGATGGTGACGACGATGATGTCTATCAGCTGGAAGCATACATCACAGAGACTGGTGTCGGTACAATCGATGCTGAGTATATCAACTCCAAGTTTATTAAGTTCGTCAAGAACCTCTATACTTCTGGTCCAGGTAGCGAACATGTCAAGGTTGCGCAGGCAGAACTTCATAATGCTTTTGCCTCACTCAATCAGCGCGACCAGCGTACTGCCCAGCGCATTTTGCATGATATAGAAAGTGGTGACTTGCGTCTAAGCCCAGGCAAGACCATCTATGATTATATCATTGACTACCAGAAGCGTGAGTGTGATCAACAGGTTTATACGTTGGCCGAAGCAACGGGGTTGAACATCACCAAACTGCAGGAACTCATCAGTAAAGATACAACAGAGCAAAACATCAATGAACAAGGTCGTTTCGATACTTTGGTGCAGACGCTTGATAAGGTGAAGGCTGTCGGTTTCCTGAAGAGAGTTACCAGGCAGGATGTACCCAAGCGTTTTGTCATCACCAACCTGTCAAGCATCCTCCGTCGCTTCATCCTCGATCCCTCTGACAGAGCAAAGATTGTCTATGCCTATCAGAATGAAGATTTCTTCCTGGACGTAAATATTCCAGAGGAAATGCCAGAAGATGAAGTGCTGCAAGAAACTCAAAAGCAGAAGGAACAGCGTGAGGAGAGTAATAAGCTGTCCTTTGAGGAGATGAGCGAAAATGTACGTGAGTTAGTCAAAAAGGATTTGAGAAAGTGCGCAGGTATGCCACTGGCACATGATGTTGTTAAAGCGTTCTTTAAGATTCTTACAACCCCAACAATCAAGAATGTTGACGGCGTTGGTCTTGATGTCTATAAGGCAATGGACGAACTCTTCGGTAGAAAGGAAGTGAACATCATTGATAAACACGTCCATTCTGGTAACCTATCGGTTAAGTTTGAGGTTTACTTGAAAAAGCTGTACTATATGCTTCACGGCAGCGAGATTCAACCAACAGAGGAAAGAAAGAATGTCACTCTTGCCAATTGTATCTTTGCGTTCCCATGTTTGAAAAATCTACGTTGGAGCACCAAAGAAACAGAGCACAAACTTTCTGGTTACCTCGATATAATTCGAAACAATCGCAACACGTCTGACGGAAATGGCGCCCATTCTTCATACTTGCTGACGGAGGAACAGCTTGACGAGAATATCAAGGCATTCGTTACGCTGTATTTCTATGTAACAGGAATGTGCTATAATGAATTGAAGGCCAGGTATGACATCTGACTGACAAAGGTTTTTAGAAATTGTGATTCCTAGAATCGCAATTTTCTCTTTGCAAAAAATGTCACGAGATTATATAGTCATCCCTTAAAAACTATATTTCAGCATAAAGCTTGTACTGACAAGCTCTATGCTGATTCTTTTTATAAGGTACAAAAGAACTCTCATAGCTCTTTTGAAGTTATATGCTGCGGCAGCTAATAATACATTGATAGTATCTCCTTTGACACCTTTATAAAAGTTGCGAGATAATCGGTGGTCTGCTTTAAGATGTCCCATCGTTGGCTCTATACCAGCTCGTTTACAAAATAGTTTGTGTTTCTTTCTCTTTTGGTAGTAGCTGTCTTTAGCTTTAGGAGTGTCTGGGATGAGTATCTTTGTCTTCCCAATCTGCTTTATACCTCTATACCCTCTATCTCCTGCTAACTTATCAACCTGCCTTCCTGTCATCCTTTGGGTTTGTTCTAGCGTCTTTTCGATAGTATGCCCATCATATTCATTCCTAAAAGAACATGCACCAAGAATAAGTCCTGACCATGAGCGAAGAATAGATACTTTATTGCCAAACTCATATTGCTTATGGTCCTTACCCTTGCTGACGCAAACTACATCTGGTTCGTGCAGAGAATATACTTTGTTCTTTGACTTCCTATTCTGAGAAAGAACTCTGTAATATAGCTCAAACGTCTTCTCATATCCTTTCCTTCCCACAAGATTACGCTCTAGCTCTCTTACTAATCTACCCTGCTATGGTCTTCAGTTGTCTATCTGCCTTAAGAGCTTTCTTACGATTCTTGGGATGATTACGAAAACGTTGGGAACGGTAAATTCCTTTCAAGGTACGCGTATAACTCTGTCGTAGAGGAAGACAATTGCCATGAACTATCTTCAGAACGTTTTTGATTATCTTTTTATGCAACTTCGCATCTGTAGGATAGGTTATATTCTTCTCCTGCACGGTAGAATCAATGAAAGCCGTATCAAAATGGTCTTCGTTATCATGGTCAGTATTAACGCGGATGCTCTCGGCTAATATTAACTCCATACCTTTCTCACCTATACGATTTCTGAAGTGAACTAACTCGGAAGCGTCACAGGGTTCTTTTGGCATAAATTCAAGTCCACCACAGAAATATTGGTAGTAAGCATTCTCGCTCCATTGAGAAACCACCATTTCATCTGACACATTACGCAAATGTTTTAAAATTAAAAGACCACACATCAAGCGAATAGGATGGGCAGGGCGACCATTGGTACTGCAATACAATGGAGAAAAAGCATTTTCAAAACATTCCCAATTAATCTTATTACTAAGTTGGAAAAGGGGATGTTCATGGCTAAGCATGTCCTCTAAAGAAGAGAACAAAGAGAGCTGTTTGGATGTACGTTTAAGCATAAATATCTGCAAGATTTATAATGTAAAGGTACAAAAACTTGCAGATATGAGCAAATAATTTACAGGATAATATACTATGAATCAGAGGAATATTAGGTTTATAAGGGAGGACTATATAATAAGGAAGGTGTGTCAAAATTGACACACCCTCCTTATTATAAAAAATTGTCAGCTGTGCAGATAGACTGCATAGATTGGCATTACCTTTGCAGTGTTATTAATAAATAGAAGTAAATGAGTAAGACAACAATTCCTGAAAGTGTAAAGCGAGACCTTTGGTTCGCAGCCCATGGTAGATGTGAGTTTGCTGGATGTAACAAGGTGCTATTTAAACATGGGATAACAATGGATGAATGCAATATTTCCAATTATGCCCATATCATTGGAGACTCTCCCAAGGGGCCTCGTGGCGACAAGGAAAAATCTAAAGAACTTGCAAAGGATATAAACAATCTCATACTGCTCTGTCCTGAATGTCACAAACTAATTGACAGCGATGAAGATAAATATACCGTGGAAGTGCTCAGAAAGATGAAAAGGGAGCATGAAAAGCGAATCCTATTGGTAACAGGCATCCAGCCTAACATGAAAAGCTTGGTGGTTACGTATGGACCGAAAATCGGAACAGACACCCCCCATTTTAATAAAGATGTTCTTTTTAATACTATCTTTCCTGAGAGATATCCAGCAGATTTGTCACCTATTGAAATACAGATGAAGAACTCTGTTATGAAAGATGGTGAGACTTTTTTCTGGGAAGTAGAATTACGTCAGATTGAAGATATTTGCACAAATAAGGTATTAGGTCCATTGGAGCGAGGTGAATTATCCCATGTTTCGCTATTTGCGCTTGGACCTCAACCCTTGCTTGTGAAGTTGGGTACAATGTTGAATGATAAATATCCAATAACGGTCTTTCAAAAACACCGCATTCCTGATAGTTGGTGTTGGCTTGAAGAAGATTCACAAAATGACATTCAGCTAATTGAGCCTCATGATAAAACAAAAGAGCCTGTCCTAGTGATTGCATTAAGTACAAAAGCTATCTTGGAGCGAATCGCTGATAGATTTGGAAACACAGTAAGTCTATGGTCTATCACTTGCAGTGAACCTGGAAATGATATGATGCGTTGCCATAGTCAGTTAAAACAATTTAATCGAGTGGCCAGAATGGCAATGGATGCCATTAAGACGGCACACTCGAAGGCTGATTGCTTAAAAATATTCATGGCAGTTCCTGCTTCTTGTGCGGTAGAACTTGGTCGTATTAGAATGCCAAAAGCTGATTTACCTTGGATGCTGTATGACTATTGGGGTGATAAAAATAAAGATATAGAAACGATAACAATAAAATAGGGAGCGATGGGAAGAATTTTTAGTAAAGAACAAAAAGAAGAATTCAAGGATATTCTTGAAACATTAGGCGAGTCATTAGACATCACGCAAACACAGTATGATAACCTGACGAGGAGTTATAAGGCCGTGGGTGAGTTCTTGCAGAACGATCCTGTTTTTGAGCCCTATAAGCCGATAGTATCACCCCAAGGATCTCTAAGGTTGGGTACAATTATCCAACCTATTAATCCTAATGATGATTTGGACGTGGACTTAGTATACCGACTCTCGGAGAAGAATCCGATGTGGACACAGAAAGATATTAAAGACAAGGTGGGGTCTAGACTTAAGGGAAGCGATCGCTATGCTCCAATGGTTAACAAGAAAGAGGGCAGACGTTGTTGGACGCTGTTATACAGAGACAATTCTGACAACCCTAAAGAGAAATATCATATGGATATTCTTCCTTCGGTGGCTGATAGCAAATATGTAGAAAGAATGACACGTTTGTTCTCGGAGAACTTTTCGGATCAAACCGTGGATCAGATTTCCATTAGAATCACAGACAAGGAGGCGAAAGACTATGCAACATCTACGTATAAAGAGGATTGGCTAAAAAGCAACCCTGATGGATATGCATTGTGGTTTGCCCACAGATGCAAAGCAGATGAAACAGTAAAACTTAGGGCAGAGGCTATTGTGCCTGTTGAGAAATACAACAAGAAAAAGACTGTGTTGCAGCGCATAGTACAGATACTGAAACGTCATAGGGATATGATGTTCTATAACGATACTGAAGATAAGCCTATCTCTATTATTATTACTACCTTGGCGGCTCGTGCCTATAATGGTGAACAAAACTTGCTTGAGGGTTTGCTTAATGTAGTAGATAATCTTGAAAAAAGCATTACCAAGAATGAGATAGGCGAGGATGTGGTGTCGAATCCGGTAAACCCTGAAGAAAACTTTGCTGATAAATGGCCAACACACCCCAAAAGACGCAAGAATTTCTATAAATGGCTCGCTACCGTGAAGAAAGATATGCATGAGATCCTTGATGGAGCAAACAGAATCCAGATACAGATTATTATGGGGCGTGTATTTGGTAAGAATATGATTGAAAAAGCTTCGTCTCTTTTGGTGGAACGAAGAAAATCGAAGCTTGCGACAGGTGCTGCTCTTTTGACTAGTGCGGGAAAAATAGCTGCGAATACAGTTGGAAAAGTTATAAATACAGCGAATACCTTTTATGGAGAATAAAGCTATAACACCGATCCAACAGTTTGGCATTTTGAGGCATGAATTCCCCGAATCGTCAGGTACCATTCAATGTGGTACTATGACTTGGTTCGGAGAGTTCACACCTTCGGCTTTGTCTGATACCTATAAGCTAAAGATTACTTACAAACTAGGACAGGCACCTAAAGCATTTATCATATCCCCAAAACCTCTGCAGCTGGCAGAGGGGGCTAAACGACTGCCTCACACATACAACTATAGTAATGGGAAACAACAGTTATGTCTCTATTTGCCAGGGACTGGCGAATGGCGACCGTCAATGGTTATAGCTCAAACAATAGTACATTGGGCAGTGCAGTGGATGTACTATTATGAGATATGGGTAGCTACTGGAAAATGGATGGGCGGAGGACATGGCAATTGGGATGCAGAGAAACAAGAAGATAATATCTCTTGAGGAGAGTGTAAAGTAAACTGTGCCTGATGGCAACAAAAGTAGTTTTAACACAATTCTGTCTACACTATTTTATAGGTCTCCTCCATTTTTACATTTTTAAACCCCGTGATGGGCGGATAGTTCTTTTCTGTATTTCTATTTCAGTCCTTTCATATTTGGAATAGTTATTAACCACATTCTGTACTTCCAATCTCCCTTTGGCGTGTTCGTCTTCCGTGAGAAAGGGATGGGATAGTACAGACAAAGTGGTTGCAGCATGTTGTCTGTCAGTGTCGGTATCAAGAAAGTCATTGACAGCACAGGCTTGCCCGAATGTAAACCGTTTGGCAATCGGTTTTTGAGCAAAGACGATGGCAGCTTGCAAAGCCTTACGGCACACAACGTCCAACAACTCCACCGCTTTCTGAAATGCGGCTTTAAGGATAGCGATGGCATAATCTCTCTGCGAGAGGTTAAACTCATAGGTGCTTTTGTCGTTTTGGGATTTCTTTAATAGCCTGTTGTAACTTCGGGTGAGCTTGTTGTATTCGTCCAAGCGAAGTTCCGCAATCTGCCTTTCCCTTTCACAAACTTTCTCCAGTTCGGCAGTTCGTTCAGCTACGCCTTCCGCTATCCTATTGGGGTTCAGTGCCACCTGCTGCTTCATTTCTTCATTTTCCGTTTCCAACTGAGCGTACTTACCCTTTCCTGCAATATGAGCCAAGCCGGATAAGATAGCACTGCCATTTTCCCGATTGCTTTCACTTGCTTGTCGTGGATTTCTCTGTCCAGCCTTGCACAATCATGGGCTTTCTGCTCGTTTTCCTTTGCCAATTTCTCCGTTTGCTTCTTTGTCTCCTCCAGCTCACGCTTCTGTTTGCCCACAATATAATCGTTACGTTCCAGATGCTGCTTGCCTGTCTCCAACTTAGAAACGTCACGATTCATTTCTAACGCTTCCGCTGCCATATCCTGCATGAGGCTAATGTCTTCATTGTCCAGTTTGTAGGACTTACCTGTATCATGGTTCATCCAGTCCCAGATAATGTGAGCATGATAATTGGGCTTCCATGTAGAAGCATCGCTTGGATCCGTGCAATGCCCCTCGTCTTTATGAATGTGGATTTGTAGGACAGTAATGCCAAACCGTTGCTGGCAAAGGTCAGCAAAACGCTTCAACTGTTCCATCGTTGTATCTGCCTTACAGACAACTACACCCTCCCGCAAGGGTGTGCAGCCAGCAATTTTCGTCCCCTTACCCGTATTCTTGTTTACTCTTTCGCGTTCTTTGGTCTGCATGGCTCGGCCGGTCTTTTCCTTGACCACCCGCCGATAGCGTCATAATACTGCTGCAAGGTCATTTGTCCTTGCAGACCTGATGCCCACGATAGATTCTGTGGTATCAGGTCCTTTCTGATATAAAGCTTTTCAGCATTAATGTGATCGAGATACGCTTTTGTTCTTTGATTGTGTGCTTCACTCTGCCCGATATTGCAAGGCTTGATGTGAACGGATGTCTTTTGTATCATAAGAATTTATATTTAGTCGTTGGATATTTTTCTTTATAGCGGTTCTTAGGGTAGTCCTAAGCGGAGAGTCCAGAGAGAGGGTCACTCTTTGGTCAGGGGGCTTGGGGGCAGATGTCCATGAGTGGAGGGTGCAGGGAGAGAGTCACTCCTGCCGGTTCCCCAAGGCTGGCCTTGGGCCCACAACTACGAAAGCGAAGCGTGTAGTTATAGTGGGCTATAACAAGGGCAAAGCCCTGTTCGTTCCTCCCGACACTTTCAGCGGCTATGGATTTCCCCTGCACTTGATTTTGTCAATCAGGTGTCGGTTGATGTCCCGATTGACAAAGCCACAGTCCACCTTGAATTGTTTACCAAATTGCTCCGTCCAATAATCACTACTCATATCGTCAGGGAAAAGGACCACCCTCTTGCCACCCAGCTTGTTCATCATGCCATTGGTGAGATTGTTGCCTCCTCCGACCGCCAGCCAGTCAATGGACGGTTCGGCAAGCGTACCGAGCAGGGTGGTCTTTTCTTCTGTGACAATGGCAACAGGCTTGCCTGATAACAGATGTTCATCGAAGAACACCTCGTTATCCGTGTAATAGTCGAGGCAATACCAGTTGTAAAGATGATCCGTGATAGGGGTTTGTCGAAGGATATTGCCGTTATCCGCATCAAAGTATATCACTTCCCCCCCCAGCAACATTTTCTCTTTCATTGATACGAAGTAGTACGGAACCATAATGCCCATTGAATGTTGTACTAACCGCTCCTAAGTGAAATCGTGAGATAAGTTCATCAATCTTTCGCATCATAGAGGTATCGCAATTTACCACCTTATCCAGATAATCCGTAATGGAAGAATAATGGTTGCCAATTTCTCCCCTTGGAATCTCTATCAGCATCCGTTCGTTGGGTGCCGCTTTTGTTGCCATTACGCATCTTAATTCATCCTGCTTCATAGTCTTTGTTATTTAGTTTTATGCAGTTTATGCACTTATGCATATTGCATAAAATGCATAAAGTGAATAATCAGCTGTTCAAAAGTCTCGACACTTTGCTTTGGGTAATGCCACATTCCTTGGCTATGTCCTGTTGTTTCATGCCTTGGGAGGAGAGTTCCTTGACCCTTGCCTTCAATCCCTCACGCTCATTGGTACTTGTCGTTTCCAAATGGGGCGCCTCTGTATCAAAGCCCCTGAAGGTAAAGCAGAGATTGCCCTCACCGTTCTTGGCCCGCTCGTATAAAGCCACATTATCCGCATCGAGTACCACTTCACCATTGCGCCATTTGCATTGCTTCACATATACCAATGAGCCGTCCTTGTGTGATTGCCCCAATCCTACGGCATCATCAATAAGCTGGTTGAGCTTGGCAGAACCTTGTATGGCGGACAGGGAAAGCGGCACGGCACCCGAAAACATCTTGGGAACATGGTTAAGAACAATCAGAGTCCAATTGTATTTCTTTTTGAGGGCATTGAGCGATGCCATGAGCGAGCCCGCATCGGCACCTTTGTCAAGCGACTGACTAAGGGCGGTAATGTTGTCGATGAACACCACCTCAGCAAGATTCGCCACGGCTGCCGTTTCTATTCCCTTCAGTACGTCATCGGCGGGATGGTTCCCGTCCATCTCCGCACGAAAGAACGTGGAAGGGAAATCTGGGGATTCATAACGGAGAGACAGCTGTCGCAGCGTCATCTCGAAGTCGGCGTACAGGACACGCTTTCCCTTGGCTGCAATATCCCGTGCCACCTGCATGGCAAAGATGGTCTTGCCGATACCCGACTGTCCGAAGATGATGCAAAGGTCACCTTCGAGGACAATATTGGGATAGAGTACCACAAGAGGGGAAGCGACTTGCCTTTTCTTACACAGTCATTCATGGAAGACACATGAAAGCCGCCAGCATCAATGGCTCCCTGTTCCTGCAATTCATGAAAGGAGGACAGGATGTAATCCATATCTGCCGGCTTGGGAATCGTTTTGATCAGTTCATCCATAGCATAACCCTATTGATTATTTGTGTTAGTAGGAAGCCCATTGGAAATCAATGCGTCCACTTCTTGCTTGGAATACAGGTTGCGCCTACCAATCTTATGCGCCTGAATGTCGCCACGCTTCTCCATTCGCCAGAGCGTAGTATAAGTAATGTGTAGGCGTACACAAAGCTCGTCACGGGTGTAATACTCGGTGGATGCTGTCTGAACAGGTTCTTTCAGCAGATTCTTGCCCACTATAGTTTCTAATACTTCTACAATGACCTCCTTGAGGTCTTCCTTTTGCAGCATAATGAAATTTCCTTGCATTTCCGTTTGTTTTGAAAGTTTGCTGCAAAAGTATCATGCGATTACATGGAATCATGCCCATATAGGTACCACATGGTGCCTATATGAGGGATTGAGACGCATTTACCCCCAATGGTATAAACCCAAATCGGTCATTAGGAATTCTCTGTGTTGTATGGCAGTGAGAAATCCTTCAACTTTTCCCATATTGAAAGAAACGACTTTCTCGTTTTCAACGACCTGGCAGGTATAGGATGTGCTTGTCTTTCTTTTTCCCCAGATATGCGGGAGTGGAAATCAGTTCGTACCGGATTGTCTTGAGAAACTTCTTTTTGTCCGAGTTAATCAAAGCATGACGGAACAGGGACATGAAGTTGTATGCCATGACGATGAAATTGCCACAGGCCTCCGTTGCCCAGAAGTTGTGCGACACGAAGTCGTCTATCGAGAAATCGTACTTGAGCTCCTTGATCCTATTCTCGGAGTCGGCCCTGCCCCGGTACGAGTCATATACAATCTTGGCAGGCAATGCAAGATTCGTGACGAAGCAGCTGTATCTGTATTTCCCGAAATCCTGCTCATCCTCAAAAAGCTCGAGCTCTCTGACCTGCTTGCCCGCTGCCTTAGGCCGCTTCTTAACCTCCTGCCTTACCATGACGATACGCTTCGGACTGTCCCAATGCTCCGCTTGGTAAGTGGTTTCCGCTATTTCCAAACCATCTGCCACCTCCACCCATGTCTTCTCATGCGTCAGGCTGTACTTGATGCGGTTGTTGAGCCGGCAGGCTATGATGTAGCTCAACTGCCTCTGTTCCAGATACCCGAGTATGTTCCCCGAAAAGAAACCGCTGTCCATGCGGATGAGTCCCACTCTCTTGTCTTGAAGCCGTGACAGCGTGTCTTCCAGAAAGGACAGGTAGTTGGTGCTGGCAGAGGTGTTGCCGGGGCGTAGCCAGTAGTTGGCTATCATCCGGACGTCCGACACGAAGGCCAGAAGAGGATGATGAGAGGGCCTGCCCGGACGCTTCGGGTTATACCCCTTGGCTGCTCCTTCCTGGCTGCCCTCACGGACCATGACCGTGGAATCGAAGTCAAGCGTGTAGTTGTCAAACACCAACTCAGAAAAGAACCAATTGAACAACTCGCTGAACACACGCTGGTTGGTCGCCTGTGAGAACTTGTTGAGATAACGCTGGTATGCCCTGTGGTCAGCTCCGCGATTCCATCCCAAAAGATTGCAAAGGGAGGTGTCATATCGGACAATATCAAGGCGTCCGAAGCGACTCGCACCGCACCAGACTCCTGCAAACAATCCAGGTATGATCTGTACGGGGTTGTACCCTCTGTTGGAGCCTTGGGATGGAATGCCGCTTTTCACGAGCTGCTCGTCAAAATGGCATCTGTCAAGCATCTTCAGAAACAGGGAAAGACCTCCAAATGGCGTAATCTCCTTGTTCACAAACTTTATGTCATAGTCACGCATCATAGCTATAGCTCTTCTTTTACGTGGTAAAGATAGTAAATTGTTGTCAATCAGATAAATAACGTGAGTTCGATGAATTCAAAACAATGCAAGTTGTGTATCAATAGTCCTTTACAGATTTATGCACGGTTTCTTTGGAAACAGACAATAGGCAGCAATAGCCCCTAATAAGTTGACGATGAAATTGTCAAAGCATCTATGTCTGGAGTGTTCCACTTGTGCAATGTTCTTAAGTTCATCATTCACCGTTTCTATAATGGCTCTTTTTCTGAGTAAAAGTCTGTCTGAAACACTCATTAAAGCTCCTTTCATGTTACTTTTCAATTTGGTAATAAGCTGTATTCCGTCAACGAAAAGCCTTTAAAAGAGGTTCTTGCCGATGTACCCCTTGTCACCGACTAGCTTACCATATATAAAATCTATGAATGCTTTGTACTCCAAAGGTTTACGGTCATCAACATCTCCCGGTGTTATCATAAAGTTGAGAAGCTCTCCTTTCTCATTGCAAATCAAATGCAACTTGAAACCGAAGAACCAACCCATGGAGCATTTTCCTCTTTGAGCTATGCCTTTGAAAACCTTGTGAATATGTATTCTTTGTTTTTTGCAGACACGCAGTGGTGTGCTGTCAGCGAAGCTTATGCCCGTACATTTGCCCAACAGGACCTTCTTGATAAACAAGGTTAAGGGTACGGCTACCTCCCTTTCCAATTCTACTATACGGTTATAAGAAACAACTTTTGGAAACAGATGGCGAAGATGCTTGCATACTTTTTCAAGATAGAAATGTTTAAAGCAGCGATAACCAGAATCGTGGAAAAGAATCATTATCAGCATGACTTCAGCCTTTGACATTGTAGAATTTCGATGATATTTTCTTTTCCCGGTAGCTTTTAGCGTATATTTTGCTGTCATTGCATCAAAAAACTTGCAGAAGTCATCTGCCATACAAAAGATTTCAGTAACTTTGTCTTCGGTGATCATAGCGATTTTTGTTTGTAATTCTATATATCAACACCTTAAAATTACAACAAATTTCGCTAATCACCAAATTTATAGACACTTATAATTCATCAAACTCACGTTATTAATAACAAATATAAACAAAATTATGAGACATCTATTTTCTGTTCTTCTCTTCGTGGCAACACTAATAGGCACAAGTAGTTTTACGTATGAAACGACATCTACAACCCGCGCAGAAAACATTAGTTTGCAGATGCAAATGAAGTATAAGGGGAGGAAAGCTTGTAAGCGTTCGAAAGCCCGTAAGCCAAGTGTCCATAAGAAAAGATCTACCCGCTCTGTTAAAGTAGGTCGGGTTGTATACATCACTCCTACAGGTTCTTGTTACCATTCACGAACATCTTGTCCTGCATTGTGGCGTGGAAACTACTCTCGCACATCTTTAAGTTCTGCACGAAGTGAAGGCTATCGTTCATGTTCAAGATGCTATTAACATAACGAGAATTCGTCGAACTCACGTTAAATATGATTGTAATTTTCTAATGGAGGTCATTGGAAAAAGGAGGAAATTGTCTCTAATGACCGATTTGGGATAAATGCTTGTATAGTAAGGCGAATGGATAAAAAAGCCCATGCAAGGCTGACTTACATGGGCTGCGGATTTTTTCTTTTAGCGGAATATCAATTCCACAATTTCATGATCGATGGGCAACTTTCCCGTCTTATTTGTATAGGTGTTCTTGTAATTGGCCAGTCCGGAAACACCGAACAGAGTCTCAAAAGGCTTCCAGTATGTTTTCTTCTTTCCGTCCTGCTCCGCCTTGGATAGGCCTAAATACTGGCAGGTGCAGTATCACCGACTCTCGTATAATTGTTGGAGAACAAGAAAGGATAATCTTGTTGGCTCACAATATGCTCCTGCTTCAACAACTTGGCGGTATAGGCATACAGGTGCATCACCGCTTCAAACAACTGCTTCTTCAGGTCATTGATGATACGGTCTGCCGTTATTTTGTTAGCGTGATACCATATCAGCAAATCTTCTTTATACTTCGATTCCATAAGTTATAGTTTTAAGCTATCCTTATTCATGAGAAAATCCAGCAGACCAATGGTTACGATTCCTTGCTCGTCCCGTTTAGGCTTAATATCATCTTTTACAACAACAATCTTCTTGAAAGAATCATTGATAAGTGAAAAAGAAGTCTTTTCCTGCTGTTCTTTTTCAATGTTGGGCATGGCAAAAGCAGACTGTATATAGTATCTGTCACTTCCCTCGTTCACCACAAAATCAACCTCATATTGCTTGCGAATACTTTTACCGTCAATTTTTCTTTTAACATCTACAACACCAACATCTACATTATAACCTCTCATTCGCAACTCATTATAGAGAACATTCTCCATAATATGATTTTCTTCTTGTTGGCGGAAATTCAAAATTGCATTTCTTACTCCTAAATCACAAAAATAAAACTTCGACAAGGAACCTATATATTTACGTCCCTTGATGTCATAGCGTTCTGCTTCTTCTATCAAAAAAGAGTCTTTCAAGTAAGATATATACTTAACGACAGTAGGATAAGATAAATCAACATTCTCTTTACTCTTAAAGGTATTGGTCAATTTGTTTGGATTGCAGGATGAACCTATAAAAGAAGATAGCATCTTTGCCAATTCCTCAAACTCATGTTCTTTAATCTCATACCGTTCTTTTATGTCTGTCAAATAGGTTTTGCGATAAACATTATAAAGATAGTCACTTTTCTTCTTATCGCCTACCAAAGTCAATGTATGAGGTAGCCCGCCGTATGTATAATAATCTTTCCATGCCACTTGCTTCTCTCCGCCAACAGCTGCATAATACTCAGAGAAAGAAAATGGATACATGTGTATCTCGTCACTCCTATCTCGAAACTCTGTTACAATATCATTTGAAAGGAAATGGGAATTGCTACCTGTTACATACACGTCCACATTCTCTATATGTAGCAGACTGTTCAGCACATCCATAAATTCATCCACCATCTGTATTTCGTCCATAAGTATGAAATACAACTGGTTATCCGTGACTTGCTGTCGAATATACGCCAACAAAACATCAGGATTTCTTAGAGCTTGGTTGATACGGTCATCCAAAGCAATAGAGATGATGTGGTCAGTTGGTATATTCTGTTTCAACAAATAATCACGGAAAAGCACTTGTAAAAGCGTGGACTTGCCGCATCTCCGCATACCTGTAATAACCTTAATAAAGCCATTTTCTCGTCCGTCTATAAGTTGCTTCAAATAGATGTCTCTGGGGATAACTGTTCTCATATTTTAATTTTATGCCCCAAGGGGCAGTTTTTTCAATGGCAAAGATACAAATTTTATTTTGGCAAAAGTAATTCAAATTTGAAAAAAGTGCCCCGAGTGGCATTTTTTTCAAATCAGCTCATTCACTACAAAGATGCCAGCAATTCTTTCCTTTCCTCATTGCTCATAGTCTTCAATAACTCCAAGATTGTCTGCTTATCTGTAGTTTTGCCTCCTTTTCTTCTTTTATCATTCAGCAAATACCAATTATATTCCAGCATTTTCTCCAATGGATAGGCACCTATATAATTTGAAGTTATATCACCATTTCCACTATGTCCCATACTGTCACTAATGTATTTATATGGTACCGAGCCCGAATTATTCAAATTTGTAGCGAAACTATGCCGAGCCCATGTAGATAAAGGACGTTGTTCCATATTGAGAAGTTCTGCCACTTTCGCCATGTGTTCACGAATGTAGCGGTTATATCGTTGGATAACCCATACTTCCATGGGGGTGTAAAGCTGTTCAGGAAGCAAGTAAAAAATGTGTAAACCAATTCAGTAACAATAAACAAAAAAGTGTGAAGTAAATTTAGGCATAGTCATTGACATTGCGAAAGCGGCTATTTTGCAACGCAAAACAGCCGCTTTTACCGTGCAAAACCTACGCTTTTGAAATGCAAAACAATAGGTTTTGTAATGCGTTGATGATTAGAAGGTTAAGCGATTGACTATGCCTAAATTTACTTCACACTTTTTTGTTTATTGTTACTGAATTGGTTTACATATTTTTTACTTGCTTCCTGAACAGCTTTACACCCCCATGGAAACTTTACTGATTCGCTTTACATAGTCATAAACTTTGACAATGAAGTCCGAACGTGTGTAGCACATGTTCAAAGTTAATATTTTTCCTTCAACTTACAAAATTTAATACCATGAAAAGCACAGAAACCCTTATGCCGCATTGCAGTGCCTTTCCCTCATTTGTCTTGGCGTAAGCATGCCGTTGCTCATATGTGGTCTCTTATTGTTGTAGAAGTCTATGATACCGGCAATGATGCATCGTGCATCATCGAGGTCCTTCGGTCGTTTCATGTGGTAGAGCCACTCTTGCTTTATTATTCCGTTCACTCTTTCGGCGATTGCATTATCTGTAGGGTTGTAGTCTTCAGTCATGCTTATGCACGAGTGTATACTCTCCAGCCTTGCCACATAGGCGTTGCTGCAGTATTGAACCCCACGATCAGAGTGGTGCGTCATCAGCGAGAGATCCATACCCTGTGACTGTTCTATTGCCATGTCAAGGGCAGCAAGCGTATTGACAGCCTGCAGACTGTCAGAAAGCTTCCATCCGATTATCTCATGAGTGAACGCATCGGTTATGAGGTGGAGATAGACCACACCATCCTCAGTATCTATATACGTGATGTCTGCTACCCAGAGCTGTGCAGGACGTGTAAGAACCATTCCTTTTGCCGTGTTCTTATACTTGAAATAGTTGTGGTTGAGTTCGTGGTGTGGCGACATCTGGATGGCTTCAGCATAAGGTGATGCTTGTGCATTAGCTGGTAGAACCTGTCGCGCCCAGGCATTAAGCCAGGATAGATATCCATAAGCATGTGCAAAAGTTTCTGTGCACCTATGCGAGGAGCATCTGCACGAACATCCATTACTGCACGTACGACAATTTTCTCAGTAAGTTTACGGCGTTCCCTCTTCTCCTTACTCACAGAGTAATAGCCTTCACGAGTCTTGCCAAACAGTCCACTCAGCAGCCCAATTGATAAACGGGGGTTGCGGACCCGAAGGCTGTCTACTGCTTGGCGCCAGCTTTTTTTAGCAAATCCTCCCCGTATTCCTTACTGCTTATCTCTATGACTTTCATCAACCCTTGATTGCGAAGTTCAGAATACTCCAGAGCTTTCTTCAAATTGGATACTTGTTCCTCAAGCTCTTCCTCACGGGTTAGAGGGGCTTTCTCCATATCTTTCTTACTACGCATAGCTTTTACTTTAGTAATAATATCATGCGACAAAGATAGCTTTTTTTCATCTAAACCATACTTCTTTTGCCATTGATAAAAGCTGGCACTACCAATGTCGTACTTGCGACAGATGAAATTAATTGACACTTCTGACGAGTAATACTCGCGAAGTAAAGTGAGAATAAAGTCCTCACTGAATGTTCTGCGTCTAGAATGTTTACTTCCCATTTTGAATTTTAAATGTTAAAACGATGTGAAGTAAATCTGGTATAAGACAGATAATTGTTCTTATGAAAAATATTTACACTTATATTGTTTACTTTTCGTTCATAAAATAATGTGAGTTCAGTGTAAGTTCGCACACACATTAGGAATAACATTACATAAATATACTAAATGGGGAAAGCCTAATTTAGAAGAGTTAATTGACGGCAAGTGTTTCACTGTAGAACAAATCCCAGCTTTTCAAATAGGCGATCGGTGGATATTGGCAACAAGAAGTAAACAAGAATTGCTGAAATCTTTTCAAGATAGCTGTATTCAAAGTAAAAGCTTATTTCCCAATAGCGAAACATTCTACAGAATAGGCGATTTTTGTGATATCGGGAATGGCATGGTGTCTGGATTGGACAAAGCGTTTAAAGTTACAGATATTGATATTCTAAACGAAGACGAGCGCAACAGTTTAATAAAAGTAAATAAAACAAAAGACTTAGAACAATATTCTAATATCGGAACAAGCTACTATTTCTTCATAAAGGACGATATGAAAGAAAAAGATTTTGCTGCAAAATTCCCCCATTTCTACAAACAGCTGATGCCTTATAAAGAATTATTGGAAAAACGATACAGTTACGGTCGCAACTTACCGATATGGCAATTTGCTTTTCCAAGAATGGTAATTTAAATAAATAAATCTAAAAAAATCAGATAAAGTTTTGTTTTTTATATTTTATGCTTATCTTTGCAAATAATCCGTAACATTAAAGCTTAGCGAAGTTTTTATATGTGGTAAGCTTTTATTATGTGAATAATGAAAAAGCATACCTTAAATTATTCAGAGGAAAATTAGACTTACATAATAATAATAATAAACTTAAAGACGTATGAAGAAAGTTTACTATTCTTTTGTCTTAGTGCTAATGGCACTAATGTCAATGAACTCAATGGCAGATATTCCTATTAAGTTAGATGTAGATGATGCCAGTAGAATTAGAGTAAAAGTTAATTATTCGCCCATTGAAAATATAAAAAATGGTGTGAACGAATTAACCGTGCCACAATATGGCTCAGTTCAAATAGAAGCCAAAGATGGTTCGTATTTAACACGAGTTTATAAAACTAACAAAGATGGAGAGGCAGTAGAACAATCTATTTCCAATCTAACTTCGTGTAACATTTATTTAACAGATGCAGATAAAAACCTAAAGTTTACGGTAAAATCGGGAGTTTTAGCCGATGCACGCACAGCATCGTGCACAGTAAAAGTAGACGATGCTACAAAAGTTAAATTAGAACGTTATGAATCGCACACAGTTGTGAGCCTACAAAATGGCGATAACACAGTGAAGTATATTCCTAATGTGGAGAAAACCTTAATAATAGGCAATGCAAACTATGGCGATGTTCCACTTTATAAAGTAACACTCGATGGTACAGAAGTAGAAAGTTCAGGCAATCAGTTTTTTGTAACACCGAAAGAAAATAGTGTAATATCAATTGCAGCAAACTATCCAGATGTAGATTGTGGTGTGAAATTTAATTTCTCAAGCAACGATGTGAAAGGTATTCTTGCCAAAGTAACAGTGAATGGCGAAGAAGTAACCAACTATAACGATGCAAATTTCACGGTTAAGGCAGGAACAAAGTTAGCACTTACTTTCGATAAAACGAACTACGCTTTAGAGTCGTTTAAAGTGAACAATGTGGAAACAAGTGTTTACGGAACGTTTGAATATCTTGTGAAAAATGCAACAACCTTCGATATTAAAGCACACAAATATGCAACAATAAAGGCAACACTGAATGTTGATAAGGCAGAAAATATTACAGTTTATCACGGCAGTAGCTATAATAATAAGGTGATAGCCATAAAAGATGGCGAAAACACTATTGAACTGAACGAAGTTAGCAGTATGATTCAGGTAAAGCCCAATAGTGGTTGCAAAATAGAGAGCCTTAAAGTAGATGGAAATGTGAAGACCGCTGGTAGCGATGGCATTTACGAAATAAATCTTGCAGAAGGAATGAAGATAGAAATTACGACATCTGCCATTGTACGCGACCAAAAAGCAATTGTGTATATCGATGATATAAGCCTTGCCAACTACGGCTTCAACTTTTATCGTTCCGACCATTCTACGGTTCCTATGCAAAGTGGAGAAAACACATTGATGTTTTCTGCCGACGATAATTTGTTTATGTTCGGAGCATACGGTAGCGACCTTAGCAAAATGGTTGTAGAACTAAATGGAGTGAAAGTAAAACCTGCTTACGAAGGAGGAACCAGTTACGAAGTTAGGTTAAAAAATGGTGATCGTTTAGAAATAAGGCTTAGTGGTCCTAATGGAATTGACGAAATAGAATTGCAATCTACAAATAGAAAGACAATAGTTTATCGTATTGATGGTACACGCGTAAAAGACAGAACTTTGTCTCCAGGTATGTATATTATTAATGGAAAGAAAATTATAATTAACAAATGATGAAAAAAATTACATTTACTATTTTATGCTTAGGCATGGCTTGCTCAGCATTTGCCCAGTCTAAGCTCGACTTGCAAAGCCGGATGACGCTATTGCAGATGCGTAATACTGCCATTCCGACCTACAATAGTCGCACACGCTCTTTTGAACGTCCGAAAAGCGTTCAGCCAAATGTTATGGCAATGATTGAATTTACGGGCAACAATGCCCTTAGCGAACTCGAAGCACAAGGTGTAAAAGTGCTTAGAGTACGTGGCAATATTGCTATAGTAATGGTTCCTACAGCTGATGTAGAACGCATATCAGATTTGAGATGTGTGCATCGTTTGGAATTATCGCGTCCAGTTTACCAGAAAATGGACATTGTTCGCCAAGTAACTGGTATTGATAAAATACATAAAGGTGTTGATCTTCCACAAGCATATACAGGTAAAGGAGTAGTAACAGGTATTGTTGATGGTGGTATCGACCCTAACCATATCAACTTTTTAAAGCCAGACGGTACAACTCGTTTTGGTTATATCAGTAAGATAACTGCAACAACAACAACTCAGCAAGGCTATCTTTACCAAAACTATTATCCTCGTGCGGTACTCGACACAATGACACAGCGAGATAACACGTATGCAATAGAAGATTTCTCTACCGATAGCTATACAAATTTCCATGGTACACACACCACAGGTATAATGGCAGGTGGCTATAAAGGAAATATTACTGCAGCGAAAACCGACGATCAAGACGTTTCTTACAAAGTAACAGTGCCTAATCTTTATTATGGTGGTGCTACTGAATCGGAAATTGTTGCTTCGTGTGGCGATCTGCGCGATCAATATATTGCTTTTGGTGTAGACGATATCATTAACTATTCTAAGCTCTCCGGACCGGAACGTAAACCTTGTGTTATTAACCTTTCGTTGGGTAGCAATATTGGTGCACACGATTCAACCAGTGTAATGAACCGTTTCTTGGCTCTTTGTGGTAAAGAAGCAATTATCTGTGTAGCGGCTGGTAACGAAGCCGACCACCCTGTGGCATTGACAGCAAAGTTTGATAAGGCTGATGCAACAGTTCAAACTTTCATTCGTCCAATAATGGAAGGTGAATATAAAACAGCAAATAAATCTTATTTCAATCTTCGTAATGGACAAATATGTGCTTATAGCAATGATGCCGACGAGTTTGAATTGCAAATTGTTGTTACCAACGGAGCACGTAATAATAAGGTGGCTGTTCGTATTCCAGTAGCAACAAATACAAATGGACAACCTATAATTTATTCTTCTGGTGGCGATTATGCCATTACCGGTGCAGTTGTAAACCAAACATTTGCAAAAGCTTTTAATGGATATGTAAGTGCAGCATCTATTAAAGATCAAGAAACTGGACGTTATTATGTACTTGCCGAATTTCTGACAAGCGACAACCAGAAAACAAATAAAGATGGTAATTATAAGTTAGGCTTGATAATAAAGAGTAAGAAAGCAGATCAGCGTGTAGATGTTTATGGCGATGCACGGTTGGTTTATTTCGATGATTACGACCAACCAGGTTGGGTAAAGGGTTCTCGCAATGGTTCAATAAGCGATATGGCATGTGCAGCCAATGTAATAAGTGTTGGTAGTTATAATGTACGAAATCATTGGCCATCGTTAGACGGATATGTTTATGGCTATAATAAGAAAGGTCAAGGAAACGATTTTCCAGAAGGCGAAGTATCACGCTTCTCTTCTTATGGAACATTAGCCGATGGTAGAAATCTTCCAGACATTTGTGCTCCTGGTGCATCTGTCATTTCTTCTGTAAACACATATTGTGTAACTAATCCTGATATGGGTTATACACCAGCTGCGTTGCAAGCAGAAGTAAAAAAAGATAATAAGACTTATTATTGGCATCAATCACTTGGAACATCAATGGCAACACCAGTTGTAGCAGGTGCAATTGCATTATGGTTAGAGGCAAATCCTTCGTTGACCTATAAAGATGTAGTGCGTATAATAAAAGAAACAGCAGTAAAAGACAATTATGTAAAGAACACTGGCGACCCAGTACAATGGGGAGCAGGAAAGTTTGATGCATATGCTGGTTTGAAACAAGTATTGAAAGAAAAGGCTGCAAATGGTATTCAAGGTGTGAAAGCAAATGAGAAAGAGATACCAGTTCTTACGATGACCGGTACACGTTCGTTCACTGCTTTCCTTGCAAATGCAAAGCAACTAACTGTACGTGCCTATACACTCTCTGGCCAATTGGTACACACAAATGTTGCCCAAGGTAATGAGACCGACATTGACGCATCATCATGGGAGAAGGGTGTATATCTTATTCAAGTAAACGGAAGTTCAGCACAACGAATTATTATTTATTAAAATATGAAGAAAAAATTAAGTTTCCTTTCATCAGCTCTATTGATGCTGATGGCGATGATTTTGAAGCCTCTTGGTGCACATGCACAAAGTGAGGAAGCAATCATCAGTTTCCATACGAATGTGTATGAAAAAGCGCAAGGCACTGGCGTTACACCAAGTGTTTCATTTGTTCTTGGAGCAGCAAATACAAAGCAAGTTGTAAGTATCGACTGTGGTAATGGCGAAGAGGAATTCGACGTAGATGTTGCCCAGACAGGAGAGAACCAATCTATAAAAGGTTCTCTTTACACCGGGCAAGTGTCAAAGGAGGGTTGGGTTAAAATTTATGGTGATCCTTCTCAAATCTATTATTTTAATGCTTCTGGCAACGAAATAGATGCTATTAAGTTCAACAGCAATTTAGGACTTCGTGTTCTTAATCTCGAACACAATGTTTTAACCTCTCTCAATATTGACGACTTAAAAGGTTTGCAAATTATCTATTTGCAAGATAATCCATTTGCGAAAGCTACACCTTTAATGATTGGTTCCTTGCCTAATTTATTGGTATTGGAAATTCCACAAATTGGACATATCTCACCTAACTTTACGCTTCACAATTTCCCTGCACTGCGTTCATTCGATGCATATCATACTTTGACTTTAACAAGTGTAGACCCTACAGCTTGTCCTCTTTTGCAACGTTTGAGTCTTGATATGACTAATGTTTCGTCTGTAGATCTTTCTAAAAATCCAGAATTGCAAGTATTGAATGTTAGCGATTCGCGTGTTAGTTCGCTCGATCTTAGCCATAACCCAAAGATAAGAGAACTCTATATCTCTCATACTTCTGGAACAGTGAATACAGATGTGAAGTTCGAAAATATTGATGTAACACATTGTCCTGAACTTTACTATTTCTTCTGCGGTGGTAACAAATTTAAGCAACTTGATGTTAGTAAGAATCCTAAACTCTTTACTTTCTCTTGCGACGACAACTTGTTACGTTCTCTTGACGTTACCAATAATCCAGACCTTTATAGTGTTAGTGTTCGTAATAACTATATGGACTTTGCTACCTTGCCTTGGCCAGGTAACTGGTTCGAATATTACCATGCACAGCACGAAATGGAATTGAACGATACTTATAAGGTAGGCGATGTTATTGACCTTAGCAATCGTGTGCTGCGTCAGGGTACAACTACCAATGGAATGCTTTATAGAGTTCCGAAGGAAGATCCAACAAAACCTGTTGCATTGGACAATACGTATTATAAATATGAGAATGGAAAAGTTAAGTTGTTGAAGGCTCTTACAGACCAAGTTTTCATTCAGTATACAAATACCGTATTGAAAGATTATCCTATTCGTACCGAAAACTTCACCATTAGAACTGCTGAAGAATTTGGCAAAGACATAAAGGCCGTAGAAATTTCAAGTCTTGGTTCTGCAGGTGCTCCGATAAAAATGTCTGTTGGTATTTTGGGCGCAACCGATGCCAAGCCTGTTTCTGTAAAGGTTGATTTGGGCGATGGCAATTTGGTTCCTATTGCAATTAAATCAGAAAATCCTGCGACAACACCTAACATCGATGCACAGCGCAAGGGAACCGGCAATATTATTGTTTATGTACCACAAGATTATTATATTACAGCTTTAGAGACAGATAACTTGCCAATCGATAATATCGACCTTACGGCATTGACTCAGTTGCGAGTACTTGTTCTGAAGAATGCTGGTTTAAGAAATATTGATCTTGGTTACAACAATAAGTTAAGGAAATTAGACCTTTCTGGCAACTTGCTTACAAAACTTACGCTGAAAGGTCCGTCTTCTTACTTCTATAAGAGTTTGCTTACCGATATTAATGTAAGCAACAACCAGTTGGAAAACTATGAGTTCGATGATTTCTATGCTGTCCGCAATTTCGATATCAGTCATAACAAGATGAAAGCATTAGACGTTTCTGATGCAGACAATCTTCGTTCGCTCAACATTTCCAACAATGCTTTCACACGTTTGTTAATGAATCATAGCGAACTGTTGGAACGCTTAGATGCTTCTAACAACGAACTTACCGAAGTTAAGATACCACCAGTTGCACCATTGACTTATCTGAATATAAGCGGCAATAACTTTACATTGGCAAATATGCCTGCCGACTTTGGTTTAGATGGTGCACACTTTATTTATGCTCCACAACATGTTCTCGAAATATCTACTTCTTCTCCGGGAATCGACCTTTCAGAACAATTCATAAAGAAGAACGGTGCTACAACACAATATGTGTGGAAGAAAGAAAATGGACAGAAACTTGTTGAGGGCACAGATTACACTATTAAAGACGGTGCTTCTAAATTTAAGAATCTGACTGTGGGCAAGATTTATTGCGAAATGACACACGCTGCTTATCCTGCATTTACGGGTGCAAACGTATTTAAAACAACGCTTGTGCAACCAATTGACATGCCTAAATACGAATTGGCTTCTTTCACAACTATCAATGCAAAGGATAGTATAGATTTGGCGTTGGCAAGTCCTGTTAAGGGAACTTCTGTTTACTTTGAATGGAATGGCGATGGGAATGTTACTCAATACACGCTGGATACTACTTACAAACTCTTTAGAGCAAAATCTAAAGCTAATACCAAAGTGCGTGTACTTGTTGCTAATGCAGACGACAAGCTGTCGGTATTCAGTATTTCTAAGGTTAAGATTGGCGCATCTGATTTCTCCGGATTGAAAGACACCCGTTCTATTACAATTGCCGAGGCTGGAATGCAGTCTGTAAAAATACCTGCTTCTACAGCTCTAACACAATTGAACCTTAGTGGAAATGAACTTACCGACTTTGATTTGTCAAACTATCCAAACCTTTATTTCTTGTCCTTGACCGATAATAAGATAAGGAAATTCGATTTGTCGAAAGCTAAGAAACTTGGTCTTGCGTTTATTTCCGGTAACAAGATGCAAGAAATTAAGATTGACAACCCTGACTTGTGGAATCTCGAACTGAGCAAGAATGCTCTTGAAAGCGTGTCGCTCGACAAGGCTCCTGCTTTGGAACAACTTTGGTTGAACGACAACCTGCTTTCGAAGGTAGACATTTCTAAGAATACTAAGTTGGGAGTATTGAATCTTGTTAAGAATAAGCTGAGATTTTCTACAATGCCGATTGCTGTAGATGCAGATGGTAAGAGCAAGTTCAACAAATATTCTTACAACCTTCAGGAGCCTCTCGACGTAAAACTGAATGGCTCTAAGGTAGACTTAAGTTCAGAGGCTACGATTGACGGCGCACCTACCGAATTCCGTTGGTTCATCGACCGCATTAACATAGTTGATGGTGAACCTCAGGGCGAAGAGCTTGACAAGGACGATGAATATACTATAACAAATGGTATAACAACATTGAAGTTGACGAAAGCAACCAACCATCTTGTTTGCCTGATGCGTAACCCTCGTCTGCCGAATCTATATCAAATTACAAACTATATAGACTTCGACCCCACTGCTGTAGATGGCATTACTGCAAACAACGATATCCAGATACAGTTCGTAAATGGCGGCATTACCGTAATTGGTGCAAAGAACAACACATTAGCAGTTTACACAATAGATGGCAGACTGGCTTACCAAGGCAAGTTGCCCGATAACGAAGCACATGTTCCTCTTGCTGCAGGCACATACGTTGTACGTGTTGGCAACAAAGTGGCTAAGATGAACATTAAATAAGGCTAATCCAATAGTTCCAAGACTCTAAGAATAGAGGCTGTATTGCAAGCATCGTCCTGCGATACAGCCTCTTTTCTTGCCGTTACTCCAATGGTTCATCGAATGACAGAAGACAATATAGCCAGTATAACAATGCACGGACTCATCGTGTTCCAATCTTCAGAATACCGCTATTCACGGTGTCAGGGAGAAGCTGTATTTATATGTTTAGAAACGCTATTCGTTGTAACTCCTAAGCAGTATTTGCCGTAACCCCGAAGCGATGATTGTCGTAACCCCGAAGCGACGATTGCCGTAACCCCGAAGCGACGATTGTCGTAACCCCGAAGCGACGATTGTCGTAATTCTGTTGCTATGATTACCGTAACAAAAGCCCCCGCATTAATGCTTCTCTCAGCATTGAATGGGGGGCTGCACAGTTTATTAGTAGTGGTTAATGTGAGATTTTAAATACATTTTTTGAGCCGTTTTCGTGGTATATGTGTAGTATGATTGTACCTTTTGGCAATGCCGACAGGTCGATGCTGTTTGTATGAAGTATGCCTGACAGGCTTCCATTCGTATTGTATATGCGAACTTCCTTAACCTGTCTTAGTATTAAGTTGCCATTGGTTATGGCAGGCGAATTGTCGCTGATTGCTTGAATACCGGTAACATTGCAGATGCGGGCAGGCAAGAATGCAAGTCCTTTTGCAGTATGGCTCAGGAAACCTTCCACGTCAGCTGTAGCTCCGGCAATAGGTAGCTCCGTAATGTTGTCCGAGATATTCAGTGCAAGCTCGTTCTCTTTATCGGCGATAAGCATTTCCCCATCGTTGCCCTGCTTGAATGTTACGCCTTTCAGACTGACTAAACGTGCTTCGAATGCTTCTGTATTTGCTACGAGCGATTTTAGTTCTGCCGGCTGGGCAGTAATTGCATTGTCCGAAGACAGAATAGAAAGATAAACCGGCTTGAAGAGCAACAGTCCGCTGTCTTCTTTTATTAACTTGCCTTTCAGATTGCCAATCTTGTCGCCGACCTTGATGTTGTAGCCCGCAAGTTCGCGCGTATCTAATGCGATGCCGGCAGTCTTGTCTTCAAAGAAAGTATAGTTAGGGTTTGCTCCTGCTTGCCCGGTAACAAGAACTTCGCCTGTAAGTGTGTAATTATAGCCTACATTCGCTTTGGCTTTGCGCAAGGCGGCTACATCGTTCAGAATAGTGCTGTTCTTGTATCTAACTTTGAGTTCCTCCGATATGCTTGCCTCCTTGTCGTTATACAAAGGCACTACTTGGAACGTGTAAACACCATTGGGGAGCGACATTGCCGACCAGCGGCAAGTGTCGGCAATACCCGTTTCTATACCATTCACCAATATCTTGTAACCCGTCAGGTCCTTAATGCGGCTGGGCTCTTTCCATCGCAGCGTATCTTTCGTAAGTGTCAGAGATTTTGCCAAATGCGTAAAGTGATATTCTTTCGATGCAACGAAATCTTCAACCGAATAGTTGTGCCAGTTGTTGTCTCGGAAATCGGAATGCGTAATGCGTGTTGTCCGTTCTGTTTCTGTAGAATAGTCGTAGTTTATGCGCTGATGTGGAACAAGCTTGCCATCTTTCCGGCGTTCTTCGGTGAGTGTTTTTATCTCTCCTTTATTGCCGAATGATTTTTCTATGCGTGCAGTTGGTGGAGTTGTTGTATCTGTAGAAGCGTAGACACTGTCCAACTGGTGAGAAAGATACTTGCCATTGAACTCTAAAGTACTATTGGTGAAAGCTGTTACAATGGAATCACCTTGTGCATCGAACTTGTAGGCAACAGTTTGTACGGGGTGTTGGTAAGAGATGCTCGGGTCTGTGAAGTAATATTCTGCATTGTCTTTTACGAACATCTGTTTGTTCTTGTCGAAAGTAAATACCTGTTTAGCCGACAAAGCGCCAGCTGAGTTGTACAGATATTGTACTTTCTGATGTTTCTCCCAGTTCTTCTTTGTAGGGTTATACAGGTCGATGTCTTCCGATTCGGTCTTTGTGGAATATTTACGTATAGCGACTGCCGTGCGCTGTGTGGGCTGACCGAAAGCATCGTATGCAATGTAGAACGACAATGTCTCGCCCATCGAAGTGCTCGTATAATAATATTTGTTGGTTTGTTTTATATCGCCATCTTCGTTCTTTATGGTTGAATATTCGTTCTCCCAATGAGCAGTAACTTGGTCAGTAACATCGCTCAAGTCAATCTCAAATGTAAGTGGGTCAGACTCACCTTCCTCGTAAATGGCATAAAGTTCAACCTTAACTTTCTCTTTATCGTAGTAAGCAAATGTTCCGAAAAGCTGCTCTGGTAAATCGGTCTTGCCCGTTACTTGGTGTCCGTTGTTAGAAACAACCCATCTGTAGCCCTTTAGTGTAAGTCCTTTATATTTCGGTGCATCGAACTTAAACTTGACATTCCATTTGGTATAGAACTCCTTATAAACCAATTCCGGGCTGGTTGGAGCCGGCAAATTCATCTCTATTGTATGCTGGAGAATGTTGCTGCAGTTACCCGTATGTTCTTGCTCGTAGACAGGAACTACACGATAATGATGAACTCCGCGAGGCTGATTGTGTAACGTAAAATGTGTACTGGTATACAGTTCGTCTTGTAAAGTGTAATCGGCAAGAACCTTATAACCTTTCAAGCCAGTAACGTCGGCAGGCGGCGTTACTTGGAATGTGATATCGCCCGGAGAGTCTGATTGCACCGTTATGCTTGCTTGTGGTGTTTTCTTTTCGCTATAAAGATGATTCTGATAGACAAATCTATAAGTTTGCAGGAACTCTTGCGAAGTAGTATTAAACTTATATTCCTCTACTTCAGAAGGAATAGTGTCTGAAAGTGTGTATGCGTAATTGTGTTTCAGGTAGAGCCGGAAAGCAGAAGTGCCATTCGGTTCGTTCACTTTCCTATATAATGTATCGCAAAGCAAACGCTTCTGATTGTCGTAAGCAAACACTTTTCTTTCTTGCAACTCTTCACTCTTGGAAGTAAATGCGATTGATTTCGTTTCACTTAACAGATTGTCTTCGTTATAACTGAAGAGTGTTTGGCGCTGCTTTTTAGCTTCTGTCTTTCCATTGCCATACGCTAAATAAGTAATGGTGGCACGACGTCCTTTGGTATCGTATGTGTACTGTTCTTCTGTTTTCTTTTCGTTTTTCTTGGTGTAATGTATGACTGAAGCCAATCTGTTTTGCTGGTCATACGAGCACACCACAGAATCAATGCGATATGCAATGTTGGTTTTATAGCTATATTGTGTTGAATGCACCAAGAGTCCGTTCCCATCGTAATAGTAGCAGGACTTTACCCTGTCGGTACTGTCAGAAAGTAGGTGCGATTGTGTGTCGTAGGTATAAACTGTATTTACAGGCAGTTGCAGCTTTCCATCTCTTGTGTAATTGTATTTGCTACTTTGTACCAAACGTCCTTGCTTGTCGTAGAAGAAGAGTTCTAAAACCTTGTCGTCTTCTGTTTTAACCAATGTGCCGTCGGGAGCTTGTTGAAACTTTATACGGAGGGTCTTAATCTTCTCATTCTTCAATATCGCTTGTGGCTGTGCCGATAGCAGAAGTGCGGAGAAGGTAAAAAGAATTGTTAGCAACTGTTTCATAGTCGGTATATTCTATTTCTACATTTAGTTTTTCTTGTACACTTTGGATTTAATGGTCTGCCCGTCAATCTGTGCCTTGACAATATAAACTCCTTTGGCAAGACTGCTTATGTCGTATTCGGTTTGACTTAATGCAGATTCAAATACTTTTCCTCCTGCCAAGTCGTAGATGCTTACCTTTGTAGTCTTCTGAGAGCACAGCAACATATTCCCGTCCATGTATATGGAAGAAGACGACGGGGTGTTAAGTGTCTGGATTATGCCGCTTACTATTGGTGTCTTAATGCAGACAACTTCCTTCTTGTCTAATTCTCCATCGTCTCGAACAGAACGGTAAGAAGCAACTATGAGGTCGAGTCCTTTGCCAACAGTCTGGCAATCTAAATATTTCGTATTGGCAGGTAGCTTGTCGTATAGGTTAAATCCATGATTTTTTCTCAGCCATTCCGACAGTTCTATTGTTTCGTTGGTTTCGTGTAGTAAAAGTATTATCTTCTCTCCGTCAGACGATAGCATGTCGCCATAGTTGGAAACAGCTACCGGCACAAAACCTTTGGCAGCCTTAATGACTTCTGCTTCTTTAGTAACTGTATTGTAACGGCAAGGATAAACTAATTGTGAGACACGCTCTATATTAACAGCTCCTTCTTTATAAGAATACTCATTTATAACGGCTACTGGTGCAACAAACTTTCCGTTCTCGCTCATAATAACTGGCACTGATGTGAACTCTGGACCTTTCTTCCACGCTTTGAAGAACTCGTATTGCCACTTGGCATGTGCTCTTTGGTAAGCCTTTACTTGTTCAAGATAATCGTTCTCTCCGGGGCGGGCTGTAATATAGTCTTTTGTCTGGGGTTCTTTCTCTGCCCATGTCTTATAAACGTCCATATTGTAAGATATGGCTACGAACGGAGTTTCGTATTCCCATGTTCCGTTGTCTTTCTTATAATAGATTATGGGTTGAGAGTAGAAGCCGTGTTGCTCCATCATTACACCGATGATGGTTTTACCGTCCGGAGAAATAGTTCGAGGCGAAACAAACTGTGTTTTACCACCCAAGAAGTCTGTTTCCGGATTAGGAAGTCCAACATATTTGTAATCGTCGTCGTCTTGCTGCTCCCACAACGCAGGAATTGTCTTATACGGGCTGCCTGCATTACCTTTGCCTATTATGTATCCTGTAATATATTTGCCATCGCCTGTACACTGTGCGCACGAACCATCTTTCCATTCTCCTTCAGGGCAGGGCAGTGCTTCCCAGCCCACTTCGCTGTCTCTATAGATGGCAGGTTGTTTCTTGTCGTTCTTGCCAACCAAAGTTCCATTGTCCATTACGTCTAAAGCTGCCATGTCCGAATATGAATCGGCAGCAGGAATGGTCATAAGTCTTTTTTCTTTCAGGTCGAATCGGTAAGCTTCTTCATACATGCGTGCGCCGCATATATATCTTCCGTTATTCGATATACCTTTCACGTTCACGGAAGTACCTGTAAAAATTACTTGTGGCTTGTCTTCTGTTTGAGCTTTGGCAGATAGTTGGCAAGCAAGTGCTGCACCAATGAGCGAAAAGTAAAATTGACATTTCATAATAGCATGCGTTTTGAGGTAATTATTCATTAGATTGCAGACACAAAGATAGTAGTTATTGCCCGAAAGGCATACCAATCATGGCGTTGAATTGTTTGAATTCGTGAATTCAGACAAATTAGAAACTTAAAAGGCTATTTAATGTACGTCCGACGAATTCAACTTATGGAGTACGAAAGCGGTTTCAGACAATATGAAACAATCAATAAATTCGCGGGACTCACGTTATTTAGCATCAACGTTCCTTTGGAAATCGATTGGGGTTAGTCCTGTTACTTGTTTGAAGGCAGCAATAAACGATGAACGCGACTTAAAGCCCACGCTATTGCCAATAGCCTCTAATGTAAAGCCACTGTATTGACCTCCATCTTCTATTCGTCTGCAGGCTTCTTTTATTCTGTACTTGTTAAGAAGGTTCGAAAAACTGCATTGCATGAGTTCGTTAATTACTTGTGAAATGTACTTGTAGTTTACACCTATCTCCGATGCCAGTTGATTGGCAGAGAAATCGTAGCTGAATATGCAGTCGTTGTTATCCATTAGTGTAAGTATCTTCTGCAACAGTTCCTCTTTCCGTTCTTCGCTGAGCGTACTCGATTTGTATTTCCTCGCTGTTTTTCCTTCGACGAAATGTTCTTCAAGAGCCTTTCTGCGCATGCGTTCTTTCTCTTCCGATTGGAAAAGCTCTATGTTCTTTCGGAAAAGTGCCTTGTTGGATTGGTTAAGTTTCTTGTTCTTCGATGCAACCACGAAGAGTGATATGGCAACGATGCAGCCTATGGTCATAAACAGAAAGATAACTATTCGTTGCATTTCCTTTTGGTGCTCCAGCTGTTTGAGATGGTAGGTTACGTCTTTCATCTTGTTTTCGAACTCCATTTCGTTTACACCTGCAATAAGCCGATAGTTCAGCAACGAGTCCTTCAGCATAATGTATTTACTCTGATAGTCGGCTGCTTGCCTGTTGTCTCCAACTTTTGCGTAGGTTTCGTACAACAGCTTGTAAGCTTCTAATTTTGTATCTTTCGTCTCAAAGTCGGCGCTGATGCGTTCTCCTGCCTTCAGTTCGTGCAGTGCCATCTCATAGTCTTTCCGCAGACAATATGCCTTGGCGAGGTTTATGTGTGCTAAGTAGACATAGCGTGAATATTCGTGCGAAAGTTGCTTGAACAACGCCAGTTGCTCGCTGAAGCATTTCCGTGCAGCTTCTGCCTTGTTCCTTTCCAAAGCCAAGGCACCCGCATAGAGCAATGAGTCGTATTTGTATTCTAAAGCATTGAAACTCCTGGGAATTTGTTTAAATACACTTAGCTCGTGGTGTAGCGATTGAAGGTTGTGCAGTTCGGCAGAGACCACGATGATGTTTCCAAAAGCATTCAGCATCACTCCCCAGTCCTTGATCTTCCGTGCCTCATGAAAGGCTGCTTTATAATGGCTGAGCGCTTTGCTGTAGAGAGACTGTTCTAAACTTTGTTCGGCAATCATCTGGTACATAAACCCGAAATCCAAGTAGACCCACGAACTGTTCAGACTTCGTGCCTTGCATACGTTCAGGCTCTCTTTCAATATTTCGTTCGATTTCATGTAATCGTAATAATGAAAGAAGTAAATATACCATAAACCGCTGAGCGTCTTGGTCAGCATGTCGTCGTCTACAGTTTCCTTGTCGTCAGCATATCGTTTATAAACAATGCTGTAACACATTAGTGCACTGTCCATATCGTTCTTTTTACCGATATATGCCGACGCCTCTTTCAGCAGATGTCCGTTAGTGTATGTCTTAAGGTCTGTTATAGAGTTGTTGGCTGTCTTCTTCTTGCTCGTGGGCACACCCGTTTTATAGGTAGTGCCGTGTCTTGTATTCAGATACTTATCTTTTTCTTTTGCGTCCGGCGATAAATTCTGACCGCAAACAAATATTGCTGTCAATAAGCATACAACAAATAGTGTTCTCCGTCTCATGTATTGCTATTCTATTGTTTCGATGTTCTTTATTCTATTGCAATATTATAAATAATTTTTATAAGTAGCAAGTTTTCTTAACTCAAATTGGTCATCAGCGCCTGTACAAAGTCCAACAAGAATGTACCAATAGGGTTTCTTTTCTGCCTTTTGTTCACAACTATCAAATGCGCTTGTTAAAATGAAAGGCTAATTGTCACATGTTTGAGACAATAAGGAATTAATGAGACTACCTACCCTATGGGTAAACAGAAGATGATAAAACTGTAAAAAATCTTCATAAACACAACCATCATATAACTATCTGTCCATCAAGGTATTGTAAAATCTATTGTTTTGCATTCTAAAAGTGGCTGTTTTGCAATGTAAAATCTATGCTTTTACCGTACAAAACAGCCACTATCGCAATGCAAAAGTGAAAGCATCATCTCTCAAAGATGTTTTTCTTTACAAATCATAACGATTTTATGAGCAGCACAGTAACGGTATCGCTATTTGTCAAACCCGATGGGGCGAAACTGTCTTTGGGTTTCGCTATATTCGAATCCCGCTGTACGTAGTCGCTCTTGCAGTCCCTTGGGGTCTTCACTAAAATTGTAGCAGAGTTCTGAAAGCGTATCAAACTCTCTGTCGCGTAAAAGCATATTTACTGCACTAACAAGGATTGCGGGGTCTTTGGGTAATTTATCCATAAAACAAAATAATATATTGATAATTAAAAAAGGAGTGGTTATGAAAATCCTTATCCATCGTTTTCTTAGTTCACTTTATTATATATAGAGTGCTTAAACATAATTTATAGAGAATATAAACCACCTGAAAATATTAACGAAGTATATGTCCCGTTTGTCTAAAGCATCGATTCACCTATAAACTGCAACGGCAACAAATCTTTAACTGTATCGATTACATAAACAGTTTCAGTACCATAAAGCAAGATGCGAACAGGCTTTTTATAGCGGTCTTCTATTTCCAAGACAACCTGTCGGCACGCTCCACAAGGTACAATAGGCTGCTTCATCAGTCCTCCACCATTGCGCGCGGCTATTGCCAATGCCTTTATGGGTTGGTCGGGACGTGTGCTCTGCGCTGCAAAAATAGCTGCGCGTTCGGCACAAAGCCCCGATGGATAGGCTGCATTCTCCTGGTTTGCCCCTATTACCATTTCGCCATTTTCCAACAGCAGGGCTGCTCCCACGCTGAAATGGCTGTAAGGCGAATAGCTGTTCTTGGTGGCTTCGATTGCCTTTTTTATAAGTGCTTGCTCGTCGGCAGACAGTTCTTCCAACTGGCAGACACCTATTTTAATGTTTATATCAATTTGCTTCATAAGCTTTTTCTTAGTCTTTTTTCTTTTCAGGTCTATATTCATAGCAACCTACATCGGGCTTCTCATCGCGCGCAAAGCCGTCGTGATCGGTGGTACTGATGCCGTTGGGCAATGCAACACCTATATCACGGGCTTTCGATTTCTCCGAAAGATGGAAGTCGTAAGCCTGCTTGTCGCCGTCTATCTTGCGGAAATGCTTCTCGCCCGACTGCACTGTGTCGGCAGCTTCCTCCCACAATACATCGACGTACTTGGCAGCATCGATTTCCTTTGGCTTTATGGTGCGCAAGATGCTGTGGTCGAATTTGAAGTTTTGAGCAGCCTCATCGGAAAACGCTCCCATTATTACATCTTCGGCATACCCCGTTATCAAGGTGTTGAAAACATTGAATTGCTGAAGCGTGTATTGCTTTCCGTCGCTGCTGTTTCCGAACCGTAAGGCTGCGCCACGGTTTCCGTCGAAAGGATAGAACTGCGCAAGGGTGCAATGGCTCAACGTAATGTTGCCGCCAAAGAAAGCAGCACAGTCTTTCAACGTGTTTGTAATTTGGCTGTTGCTGACGTCTATCTTGCAATTGGTGGCGAGCAAACCATACCCCTGACAATTGTGTATGGTGCTCCGACGAAGCGAAAGTGTAGAACGGTCTATGCTCGACGAGTCGCACACAATGCCATTGTAGGTCGAATGAATATCGGCAAATTCTATTTCGTTGTCGTAACTCGATGTATTGAAATGAATGCCTTGCCACTGCCCACTCACACGGTCATATGGCAAATAGTCGAATATGTGATCCAAACGGTCGCCCCGAAGCGTAACAATCTTGTCGGCTGTTCCTGCTATTTTCAGCTGTCCATGCACGTCAATGCCCGCCTTGTTGGAGAAATAAAGCGTGGTTCCAGCACCAATGGTAAGCGTTGCGCCCTCGTTCACCTTAATGCCTCCCTGCACTACAATGGGCTTCGTGCTCTGTATGGTGGTATCGTGCTTTATCTCAATGTTCTTCAAGAGTTCGGCGTCCCAGCTGTAAGCCTTCAGGTTTACTTTCTGCTGCACCGTGCTTTCGAGCGTAAACACGAGGTTGTCCTCCACCAATTGTGGGTCGGTCTTGCCATTCTTCGGCGTTGTAAGCTCTACGAAGACACGAATGCTGTCCTTGTTTCGCACCTCAAGCCCGTTCACCTGATAGCCGTTTGCCTGTCCCAAGTAGATGCCGTCTACATTCACTCGGAAACCCGTTTGGTTGCCTTGCTCCAACCGAACATTGGCAAGACGAATGCCATTGCCCGACCGGTTGTAGACCCAAAATGTCTTTGTGGGGGTTGGAACTTTCGAGAAAGTAGTGTCAAGGCGCACCGTATCTGTTGAAAATGCCAACAGATTGCTCTTCGACGTCGTAAAAGTATCGTCGTCGTTGCAAGCCGTTACCAATCCGACAACAGCCAACAGCAACATATATGCAAGTATTCTAATCTTCTTCATTGGTATAATAACGCAGAAAAACACTACTTATTACACTATTATAATAAAAATACAAGCAAACAAGAAACAGGTTTTACTACGAATACGACGCCTCTGTACTGCAGCATAACACCGCCATACTGATGGTACAAAAGTGCTTTTAAAAATTTGGACTGCCACTTTTGCAATTTAAAAACACAGTTTAAATGTTAAGATATTTTAAGAAACGGGGGGGGGGAAAATGCTTTTATATCAAAATAAAGTATTATATTTGCAACATCTTATAACTATAAAACCAATCTGAACAATAAATAAGTTGCATATATGATACGAAAGAAATGTTTATTTAGCCTTATACTTGCCCTATTGGCAAGCATACCAATGATGGTAAGTGCAGATATTGTTACAGGTAAAGTCGTAGACGACAAGACGGGCGAACCGTTGGCAATGGCGTCGGTAAAGGTAGAATGCAAAATGGGTGGATCTATTTACTGGACCTCTACCACTACCGATTCGTTGGGTAACTTCAGCAATCAGTGCCCCTCGGTGGGGCGAATGACGGTAACTGTGAGCCTCTTGGGCTACCACTCCACAAAGAAAAGAGCCTACTGTGAAAGCAGTTCGACTGCCGATACCATAAAGTTGGGAGAATTCAGACTGAAGCCGTCGGACGTTGTACTCGACGAAGTGATGGTGTCTGCAAAGGCTAAACGTTTCACCATACAGGGCGATACGATTGTGTTTAACCCCGCTGCATTCAAGCTAACCGAAGGTGCACGACTGAAAGAGCTCATAGAAAAGTTGCCGGGCGTAACGAAAAAGGACGGCAAACTCTACTGGAACGACAAACCTTTGCGCCTACAAATGAACGGACACGATATATTCGGAGGAAGCGGAATCGTTGCCGACCTACCTGCCGAAGCCGTTCAGAACATTAAAAGCTACAACAAAGCGAGCGAATTTGCCAAACATTCGGGCAAAGACGACGGCAAGGAAGACCAAGTTTTGGACATTAAAATAAAGGCGGGCTTTATGGATAAATGGTATGGCGACATAAAGGCAAAGTTACAATCGCCCAAGAACTACGAGGCTGATATTACTTCTACAAAGCTCAGCGACAAGAATCCTATCATGTTCCACCTTAATACCAACAACGTAGACCGATATCAGAAAGTAGGTACAAGCTGGTGGGAAAGTGGCGACTTCGACTATTTCGGCAAGGCACAGAATGCAGCCTTGGGCTATCAGCACAACTGGAAAGCAATAGCCAACGAGTATCACTTCATTGCGTTTACTTCCAACTTCAATCACAAAGATGGCTGGGGAACCGACTACGAGACTTCTCAGTACTTCTCACCAAACAGTGTTACGACGTGGAGCCTCAACCGAAAGAAACACTATAACCATGAAATAGCGCCCGAAGTGCGCGCCGAATTGATGTCGTTTGTCGACAGAAATAACATCGCTGCAGCAAACTTAATCTTCAATTACACATTGCAACGAAACAATACAGAGACAGGTAGCGCACGCTTCGACACCGATACGAAACCTTATGGAGACTTTCCTTTAGACTTAGCACTAAGCGCAGGGCACGGAGATGCTGTCTATCGGCACATCATAAACCGGGAACGTTCGTACCAGCAACAAATAAACGAAGGTGGAGGAATCAAACTCGAAGGTATCTGGAGACATTTCATTGCCAAGAAAGCACAGTTGGAAATCAATGCCGAAATGACATATCAGAATGGCAACAACCGCTTCGATGCTCACCGTGAGCTGGAGTATATAAACAAAGGAACGTCCTCGCCACTCTATCAATACAGCCGCGCACCCTATCATAACATAGAGGCAAGCGGAAAGGCTGAGATAGAATATCACATCAATGACGCACTTATGCTAACCGCAGCAGAACAGTTTAAAGCTGGTAACAATAACATTCGGCAAAGTTTTTACAGTTCTCCCATCGCTTCAAAGATAGAAGACGACCCCGAGAGCGTGCTCGATGCAGCCAACAGCTATCGCAGTAAGCACTTAGAAACCAATGCCACAAGTACACTCGGAATAACTTACAAGGTGGGCAATTGGCAATTTATTCCTAAGGTAAACTACAATTTTGACTGGGAAAGACTGAACTATCAGCGCGGCAGATTGGACACTGTGGCACACCGCAACAGCAATACCTTTATGCCGGGAATGGCTGTTAAATGGAAGTTAAACAAGAACAACCGCTTCGACTTCGCCTTCAACTATACGACAAAACTGCCCGACCTGCTGTCTACATTGGGCTATCGCGACGACACCGACCCATTCTGGATAGTAGAAGGAAATCCTCTCTTGCATCGCAGCCACCAGCATACAACCTCGTTAAACTATGCTGCCACAACGGCAAAACAGCAAGCTATGTTCCTCTTTAAAGTGGGTTACACACACATTATCAACCCCATTGCTACCGTGTATAACTTCGACCCACAAACAGGCGTGTACCGTAGCCACAGCGAAAACGTGCGAAGCGGCAACGATTGGTTCGCTGAAGTAACCTACGACCGAAGCTTTGGCGACTACATACGCTTCTCCAACAAGGCAGAAGTGCATTTCAAGAAAGCGTATGGCTATCTTGCCGACTTCAACGGACACGCTGCGCAAGAGCAAAACCAACTGAAAATGTTTACTTTCACATCAAATCCAGAACTGTCATACGAAAGCGATTGGCTGCAAGCAGGCATCTTCGGGGAAATTAATTTGCAACGAAACCGATACTCGCTGGCGAGCCAATACAACAACACACCTATTGAATATGCCTATGGATTGCGCGCAACACTGAAGTGGAAAGGCTGGGAAATAAGCAGCGAAATACAAGACAAAGCCGCAACGGGCTATCTTGCACAAGAGCTGAACCGCCACCGCATACTCTGGGAGGGCTACATTCGCTACGTCTGGAAGAAGAGCAAGAGCTGGATTGGATTAAGTTTCGACGACATTCTGAACCAAAACCGCTATTATTCTCTCGATGTAAACTCAACGAGTCGCACAGAAAAGTGGAACGAAATACTGCACCACTATGTTTCCTTAACCTTCAACTACCACTTCGACGCAAAGGGCAAGAAGAAGTAAGGAGCACGGTTGTACTCTGCAACCCTATGCCCTGCACTTTGCAATATCCCTGCTTTTGCATAATCTTCGTACTACTATTGAAGCAACATCTTTGCTCGGGAGGTCTGCAAATGTACAGACTTATTTCGGTCATTTGCGGGCTTTGAATTATACAATAGGGCAGGGGAAACAGAATGGATACGGAACGCATTGTGTTTTCTCCGCCTTTTCTTTTGCTTTACTCATGGATTTGTATCACCTTTGTGCCTAATTCATAGAATTATCACAGCTATGATAAATATTTTTTATAGCTGTGATAATATTTTTTCATAGCTGTGGAAAATATTTTTTATAGCTTTGATAAATTGACGGAACAGGCATCTAAATGTGTCTGGACAGGCATTTGCCGATGTCCCGAGTACCTATGCTCCGATGCATGAGGCATGGTTGCAGGACGGAACTGTAACAAACAATTAAGCGTGGTACGAACCACGCTTAATTGTTTCTGTCAAGTATCTTTTCTAAAGATTCCTTTATTTATTTCTTGTTTGGGGCTGGAGTTAGTATCTTTTTGTATTCATCGATATTGCCAAGCAGCCTCACGGCTTCTTTCCATTGCTTGTCGAACTGAAGACTGTTGGCTATTGCTCCACGCTGATAGTAGTAGGCAGCCACCAGGTCTGCTGTAACAAGTTGCTTTATGGTCTGCTTGTGATGGTCGAGTTCCTTTGCTAAATTGTGCTGCAACTTCTTCTCCAGTGCCGCGAACTCTGGTTTGGCATCGTCGTAATAGCCCTCGAACTTCGCAATGTCAATAAGGTTCTTTACTGCTTTCTCGCTTTGCCGGTCGTATTTGAATCCGCTCTTTATGACAGCCGACTTGAAACTTTCGTAGTCGGCATCGGAGACAACAAAACTTTTTGGGTCGCCAATGGTTGGATGTTGCTTAATATAATCCAATTCCCAGTTCATCATAACCTCTGTTGAATCTAATCCCGGATTTACAAGATAGAGCGCAATGTTGGGGATTGAGTCAGGGAGGACCTTCACGTCAGGACTTATACCACCACCGTCGCGCACAATTCTTCCATTTGCCGTATGGAACTCTTTCGTCAAAGAATCGGGAACGTGCTCCAGATATCCACCACGGCTGTGCTTGTAATTGATGGCTTGAATGCAGCGCCCGCTCGGAATGTAATATTTGCTGATTGTAAGCTTTAGGTTTCCGTTATAAGGCAAATCCATTGGTGCTTGTACCAATCCCTTGCCATAAGTACGACTGCCTAAGACTACGGCGCGGTCCAAGTCTTGCAAACTTCCACTTGTTATCTCGCTTGAACTTGCTGTTTCTCCGTTTACTAATACCACAATCGGTATAAGCGTGTCTATCGGTTCGACCGTTGTTTTGTATTCGCGGTTGGCACGTTGCATTTTTCCCTTCGTCTTCACAAGCAAAAGTCCCTTCGGCACAAACATATTCACGATGTTTATGGCTTCCTGAAGACTTCCGCCGCCATTGTTACGCAGGTCGAGCACTAACGACTTCATTCCCTCTTTCTTCATTTCCAAGAATGCTCTGCGAACATCTTTCGAACAGTCTACGGTGAAAGAGTTCAGGTCTATATATCCAATTCCGTTCTGTTGCAAGCCATAATAAGGCACGGCAGGCATCTGAATGGCTTTCCGGGTAAGTTTAAACTTCAATACCTTACCAGTCGAAGGGCGCTTTATCTTTAACAAGAAAGAAGACCCGGCATCGCCACGCAAGCGTTCGCTGACATAGCTTGTGGACTTTTTATGCATCAATGAATCGTTGATAGACAATATTATATCGCCCTTCTTCAGACCGGCTTCTGCGGCTGGCATGTTCTCATAGGGTTCGTCTATTATAACATTATCCAACTTGAGGTCGTATCGTATCAGTGCACCAATACCTGCATATTTGCCCGATATCATCATGTCCAGGTCCTTTACCTTGTCTTCAGGGAAATAGACGGTATAGGGGTCGAGCGAACTCAGCATGGCATTAATGCCGTTTCCTATAACTTCGTCGGCGTTCAGTGTGTCTACATACATCAAATCGAGATATTTGTAGATAGCCGAAAACGTCTCTAAATTCTTAGCGACTTTGAAGTTATGGTCTTTGTCTGGCGTACTTTGAGCCAGAACATTCGTCTGCGACAGGAATGTGCACACACACAAGCAGAGAAATAGTCTTTTCATCATTCTTTCGTACATACAAAAGGGTTTATTTTTAAGAGTCTGTGCAAATTTACACTATTATATTGAAATACGGTGAGTGGCAGGAATAAAAAATAACCAATTTGGTTTATATCGCATTACTTAAATATAAGTGTTTTTGGTAGTTTCACCCACTTATTGTTCACAACTATGTTTATAGTACTGCCCTTTAGCTGCTTGAAAGTGTAAGAACCATCGCCATTATATGTTAATGATGCTTCGAGGTCTTCGCTACCGTAGTCGTTAATAATAGTGAGTTTGGCAGTATTACCACTAATTGAATAATCTACAATAATCCACTTCCGAGTGTCGCGCTTGGCACCAAGATAGCCGGGAACCTTGCCAAACACTTCCTGATTGGGTATTAATATGCTTGGTTTATAGAGGTCGATGTCGAGCCAAACTTGGTACGCAGCGTTCTCGATGTGAGCTTTGAATATAGCTGTATCGGCAGAATTGTCCTGTACATGCGCAGAGGCATCGGCAACAAAAGTATCTGTTGCACGAATAGTGGCAGCAGACACTGTTATTACCAAACAGAATGCGAACGCCACTAACAATATCATTAATAGTCTTGTCTTCATAACTTCTGCAAAGATACTTCTTTTTTCTTTTGTATTGTAGCAAATATAGCTTTTCTTTTTCCAAAGTTAAACGTTCTGCAAAGAAACAACGTGATTTATATCATAATTTAAAGATTAAAACACTTAAATAATCGATTTAGTTCTTTGCAGTTCAATTTTTTATAGTACCTTTGCAAAGTTTGATAAGAAAAGAAAATGTTTCTGGATTTTATTTTTGAGACCAGTTGGGAAGTATGCAACAAGGTTGGTGGTATCTACACTGTGCTTTCCACACGTGCCAAAACATTGCAAGAGATAATGCGGGACCGCATTGTCTTCATTGGTCCTGATTGTTTCAATGGAGAAGAGAACCCATATTTTTTTGAAGACAAAGCACTTTTCAACGACTGGTTAGCCGTTGCCAAACATGATGGGTTAAGTTTAAAGATAGGTCGATGGAACACTCCAGGCACTCCAATAGCCTTTTTAGTAGACTTCAAGGCTTCTTATGCTGATAAGAACAAATTCTATGGTGAGCTTTGGGAACGCTACGGTGTAGACAGCCTGCATGCTTACGGCGATTACGACGACTCGGCTATGTTCTCTTATGCTACCGCAAAAGTTGTTGAAAGTTTCTTTCGGTTCTATTTATGCAACTGCACAAACGTTATTTTCCACGCCAATGAGTGGCAGACGGGCTTTGCTGCATTGGCATTACAGCACGATGTACCCGAGATAGCAACAATATTTACTACCCATGCAACAGGAATAGGACGCAGCATAGCCGGCAACAACAAGCCACTGTACGACTATCTGCAAGCATATAATGGCGACCAAATGGCAGACGAACTCAATATGCAGAGTAAACATTCTATTGAGAAACAGACTGCACACTATGTAGACTGCTTCACTACAGTGAGCGACATTACTGCCGTTGAATGTAAAGAACTCTTGGACAAACCCGTAGACGCGGTGCTTCCGAATGGATTCGAAGACGACTTCGTCCCTAAAGCCGCCCTATTTACGAAAAAACGTAACGCTGCCCGCAAACGATTGTTACGTATTGCCGAAGCGCTTACTGGTTCTAAGCTTGACGACAATACGCTTATTGTGTCTACAAGTGGGCGTTACGAATTCAGAAATAAGGGCATCGATGTCTTTATTGAGGCAATAAACAAATTAAGGCACGATGAAGAACTACAACGAGATGTCGTTGTATTCATTGAAGTACCAGGTTGGGTAGCTCGACCTCGCACTGACCTGCAAGAACGTTTAGCAACAAACAAAACATACGACACAGCACTGTTCCTTCCACTTGTTACACATGAACTACACAACATGGACGCTGATCGTGTATTGAACATGGCGCGTCATTTAGGCATTGCAAATGCACCCACCGACAAAGTGAAACTAATATTTATTCCTTGTTACTTGAATGGAGATGACGGAATAGTAAATATGTCTTACTACGATGTGGTGTTAGGCAACGACCTTTGTGTGTACCCATCTTACTATGAGCCATGGGGGTACACACCTTTAGAATCGATAGCTTTCAAAGTTCCGTGTATCACAACCGACCTTGCTGGCTTTGGTTTATGGGCAAACCAGCTGAAAGGCAAATTTTGCGAGATAACAGATGGCGTAAAAGTAATACACCGAACCGACAACAACTACTTTGAAGTGGCAGACAGCATAAAGCAGACCATAAAGGAATATGCTGCGATGGACAAGAAAACAGTTGAGAAATGTAGAGCGAACGCACAAAAGTTATCGAAGAAAGCATTGTGGCGCGAGTTCATACAAGCTTACAAAACTGCCTACGACATTGCCATAAAGAATAGAGACGTAAGATTAAGAGAAAGAGAATGAAAATGATAACAAACATATCCGAATATAGCGATAGACGGATTAGATTGTAAGGATAAAAAGAATAAACATAAAATAACATAATAGATAGAATTATGAAGATAAAGTCTGATTATTCAAATGAACCTCAATGGAAAGAGGTGAATGTTAAGTCAAGTCTTCCAAAAGAATTGGCTTGTCTCGACGAGATAGCACACAACCTTTGGTATGGTTGGACACACGAGGCACGTAGCCTTTTTACCCATTTGGACGAAGAACTTTACGAGAAGGTAGGGCACAATCCGGTGTTGTTACTCGAACAATTGAGCTACGACCGTAAGGAAGCCATTGTTAAAGACAAGGATCTGATGAAGCGCGTGAAGAACGTTTATAAGATGTTCAAGGACTATATGAACGTGAAACCCAATGCTAAACGTCCGTCAGTAGCCTATTTCTGTATGGAGTTTGGTCTTAACCAAGTCCTGAAAATCTATTCAGGTGGTTTGGGAATGCTCGCCGGGGACTACCTCAAAGAAGCGTCAGACTCTAATGTAGATCTCTGTGCAGTGGGCTTCCTCTATCGTTACGGCTACTTCCGTCAGAGTCTTTCAATGGACGGTCAGCAGATAGCAAAGTACGATGCACAAATCTTCAATTCACTTCCTATCGAACGTGTGCTCGATACTGATGGTAACCAAATGGTTGTAGATGTGCCTTACACCAACTATATGGTTCACGCATTGGTATGGCAGGTGAACGTAGGTCGTATAAAACTCTACTTGCTCGATACCGACAACGACATGAATTCAGAGTTCGACCGTCCTATTACGCATGCCCTTTACGGAGGCGATTGGGAAAACCGAATCAAGCAAGAAATATTGCTCGGTATCGGTGGCATACTCACTTTGAAGAAGCTCGGCATAAAGAAAGACATCTATCACTGCAACGAAGGACACGCAGCACTTTGCAACTTGCAACGACTCTGCGACTATGTAGAGCAAGGCTTAACATTCAATCAGGCAATGGAACTTGTCCGTGCATCTTCGCTCTACACCGTTCATACGCCTGTCCCAGCTGGACACGACTACTTTGACGAAGCTCTCTTCAACAAGTATATGTCAGGTTATCCCGAAAAATTGGGCATAAGCTGGGACGAATTCATCGGCATGGGACGTACCAATCCCGACGACCACAGCGAACGTTTCTGCATGAGTACCTTCGCTTGCAATACATCACAGGAAATCAACGGCGTATCTCGCCTGCACGGTTGGGTAAGCCAGAAGATGTTCGCACCGCTGTGGAAGGGCTATTTCCCCGAAGAAAACCATGTGGGCTATGTTACGAACGGTGTACACCTGCCTACATGGACAGCTACAGAATGGCGTAAAGTATACGCTGCAAACTTCGATGACAATTTTATGTCAGACCAAAGCAACGAGAATATTTGGCACGCCATATACAATGTTCCTGATGAGGAGATATGGAACACACGTATGGCTTTGAAGAATAAACTCATAAAATATATCCGCGATAAATTCACACAGCAATGGCTTCGCAACCAGGGAGACCCTGCAAAGGTGGTTTCTATCCTCGAAAAGATAAATCCTAACGCACTGATGATTGGCTTCTGCCGCCGCTTTGCAACCTATAAACGTGCGCACCTTCTCTTTACCGATTTGGAGCGTTTGGAGAAGATTGTGAACAATCCCGACCGTCCGGTGCTCTTCTTCTTCTCTGGTAAGGCACACCCTGCAGACGGTGCCGGGCAGGGACTGATTAAGCGAATATTCGAGATTTCGCAGATGCCACAATTCCTCGGCAAGATTATTTTCCTTGAAGACTACGACATGGAACTGGCACGCCGCCTTGTTTCCGGTGTCGATATTTGGATGAACACTCCGACTCGCCCGTTAGAGGCAAGTGGTACATCTGGCGAAAAGGCAGAAATGAATGGTGTTGTAAACTTGTCTGTGCTCGATGGCTGGTGGGTGGAAGGTTATCGCAAGGGTGCTGGCTGGGCTCTTCCAGAGAAGCGCACTTACCAAAACCAAGAGTATCAGGACAAACTCGATGCTGCCACAATCTACAGTTTGTTAGAAAACGAAATAACGCCTCTGTTCTTCAACAAGACCAAGGGCAAGACCTATTCGGCTGATTGGGTTAAGGTTGTGAAGAATTCTATCGCTACCATCGCACCACATTACACAATGAAGCGCCAGTTAGACGACTACTACTCTAAGTTCTATGACAAGCAGGCTGAACGTTCGGCTAAACTGCATGCCAACGATAACCGTTTAGCCAAGGAAATTGCATTGTGGAAAGAGACGGTAGCAGAACGTTGGGACAGCATTAACGTTATAGACAGCAATTTCGATGCGCTGAACAATGCCGTAACCGGAAAGGTAACAACACTTACATTCACGATAGACGAGCAGGGACTTCAAGACGCAGTTGGCTTGGAACTTGTAGTGCTAAACAATACGCCTGTCGACGATGTTAACATTCATAAGGTGTTGCCATTCAAGCTTGTTAAGACCGAGGGCAACCTCTACACTTTCCAATTAGACTTCGATGCCTCTGACGCAGGTGCATTCAAGTGTGCCGTTCGTATGTATCCAAAGAACAGTTTGTTGCCACACCGTCAAGACTTCGCGTATGTTAAGTGGCTCAACTAAGCTGCCGAATGCACATTATAATATATAGACAACAGTCCCCTCTCGAGTTCATATTCGGGAGGGGATTTTGTTTATGTCACTGTAAATGTGCCATACTTCGCATTGTGCAACGTCTTTACACGTTGGTTGAAAGTTTTCAGATATAGTGCAAAAAAGGCTTAGAGTACAATATATTCTGTTATTTTTAGTTTAATGTTTAGACATTAGTTGAGATATTTTGTTTGCACCATTTAGAGACTGATATGGAGGAATGTTTAATGTTAAAGTATTAATGGTGAACATTTCATTGCGAATGGACGTACGGGTACTATAAAAGGGGTATTTATATTTTAAAATAGTATTAAATTGATTATGAACGATAACGATGTTTCGTATTATTATAAGGAGGCTTTAGCTACAGATAGTTTTACGGTACACAATAACTTTCTGAATATGTTATTGCAAGATGATTCTGCATTAGGTATGGAACGCCATTATTGCTATTTTAAAGATTCGGAGAATGCTTATTTGAAACGAATTTTAGGGAAAGGATTTCTAAAGCGTGGAAGAGAAGGTATGCTTTTTTTGGAAGAAAAACTGAAAACTGAAACTGATACTCTGGCAAAATCTAATGTGATTCATCTCATAGGATTGTCGTACAATAAAGAATATCTGCCCTATATTCTGCCTTATCTTGACGATGCAGACAAAGAAATTAGATACAAAGCCATAATTGCTTGTGGCTGGTTGGGCGATGCTGAGGCTATTAAAATTTTAAAAGAACATTATGCTACCGAAAAAGATACTTTGTTGCGTGGATTTATTGTATCGGCTATGCGACAGATTTTTTTTAGACACAAGGAGACTAAGCAACAAATTGTAGATTTTATTTATGTAAAAATGCCAGAAGAAACCGACAACGAATTGCTTGCCATTATGATAGTTGTTCTTCAGGACCTTACAAAGATGAAATTTGGTTTGAAAGAAGAATCGAACTCTGGTATTATTTCGGGCAATGTTACACGAGCTGTAAATAAAGTGCTGAAAATGATAGAGAAGTAGAAACGTTGTTTTACAGATATTTTCGTAACTCTCCAATTCTCTTTTTGGGTTTAAATGCACAAATGGGCAGGTGTTCTAAATTAAACCCATATATGTTTGTTCCAATTTTGTTTTGCCCTATCAATATTTTTAAGTCTTTTTTGTGGATACAAAACGAGAGTAATTTTCAATGATAATTAGTTCTCCCTTAAAAACCTAATATTCCTCTGATTCATAGTATATTATCCTGTAAATTATTTGCTTATATCTGCAAGTTTTTGTACCTTTACATTATAAATCTTGCAGATATTTATGCTTAAACGTACATCCAAACAGCTCTCTTTGTTCTCTTCTTTAGAGGACATGCTTAGCCATGAACATCCCCTTTTCCAACTTAGTAATAAGATTAATTGGGCACGTTTTGAAAATGCTTTTTCTCCATTGTATTGCAGTACTAATGGTCGCCCTGCCCATGCTATTCGGTTGATGTGTGGTCTTTTAATTTTAAAACATTTGCGTAATGTGTCAGATGAAATGGTGGTTTCTCAATGGAGCGAGAATGCTTACTACCAATATTTCTGTGGTGGACTTGAATTTATGCCAAAAGAGCCCTGTGATGCTTCCGAGTTAGTTCACTTCAGAAATCGTATAGGTGAGAAAGGTATGGAGTTAATATTAGCCGAGAGCATCCGCGTTAATACTGACCATGATAACGAAGATCATTTTGATACGGCTTTCATTGATTCTACCGTGCAGGAGAAGAATATAACCTATCCTACAGATGCGAAGTTGCATAAAAAGATAATCAAAAACGTTCTGAAGATAGTTCATGACAATTGTCTCCCTCTACGACAGAGTTATACGCGTACCTTGAAAGGAATTTACCGTTCCCAACGTTTTCGTAATCATCCCAAGAATCGTAAGAAAGCTCTTAAGGCAGATAGGCAACTGAAGACCATAGCAGGTAGATTAGTAAGAGAGCTAGAGCGTAATCTTGTGGGAAGGAAAGGATATGAGAAGATGTTTGAGCTATATTACAGAGTTCTTTCTCAGAATAGGAAGTCAAAGAACAAAGTATATTCTCTGCACGAACCAGATGTAGTTTGCGTCAGCAAGGGTAAGGAACATAAGCAATATGAGTTTGGCAATAAAGTATCTATTCTTCGCTCATGGTCAGGACTTATTCTTGGTGCATGTTCTTTTAGGAATGAATATGATGGGCATACTATCGAAAAGACGTTGGAACAAACCCAAAGGATGACAGGAAGGAAGGTTGATAAGTTTGCAGGAGATAGAGGGTATAGAGGTTTAAAGCAGATTGGGCAGACAAAGATACTCATCCCAGACACTCCTAAAGCTAAAGACAGCTACTACCAAAAGAGAAAGAAACACAAGCTGTTTTGTAAACGAGCCGGTATAGAGCCAACGATAGGACATCTTAAAGCAGACCACCGATTATCTCGCAACTTTTATAAAGGTGTCAAAGGAGATGCTAGCAATGTATTATTAGCTGCCGCAGCATATAACTTCAAAAGAGCTATGAGAGTTCTTTTGTACCTTATAAAAAGAATCAGTATAAAGCTTGTCAGTACAAACTTTATGCTGAAATATAGTTTTTAAGGGACGACTATATAATTATAATTCATTATATTCTGACTTAGAACATTGTTTAAATAAGTATATATCAAAATACATTATAGAAAGTGATTTACTCCCAAAGCTATATTCATAGCCTAATCCTACATAAGTTTTATTATCAGAAAATTCTATTTTATTATCTTTAGAAGAAATAGAATAGATAGAATATTTCCTATTTAATGAATTTTTAAATCTCTCCCATACTTCTTTTAAAAGCTCTTCTGGAGTATATTCTCCATCATCCCTAAAATCAACACAATATAATTTTCCTTTATAAAAACTAAAATAAGTATCTTGCCAGTTATAGCCAGCAAATGTTATATTTGATGCTACATATTCACCATTTTTTCTAAGTGAATATTTATAATGATGATTTTTCAAATAATTTAATACTTGTGCCTTCGTTGTAACACCTAAAGTAAAATCTAATATTTTCCTTTGTATTTGAGCTGTTGCAGTTACCATACAAAGTAAAAGAAACATAAGAGAATATAATCGTGGTGTCATATAAACAGCTGTTTTTTACAAAAGTACAAAATAAAAATGATATAGTATAACTATATAAAAGTTAAAAATATATAAAAACGTATTGGTTTACTAAAAAGAAAAAAATAGAAGAACGTAGTAATCCATTTGATTATTTGATGTATAATAGTACTGGAAGTTATACAGAAAGTAAGGCTTTACTACTTAGTACGGTTTATAGATGTGTAGAAGTAATATCTGATAGCATTGCTTAGCTACCATTAGAGCCGTATAAAATAGACAATAATGGATATAAGATTAAATATACAGAGCATCCTACTTACAGCTTACTAAATAGAGAGCCAAATAATAAAATGACTAGGTTCACTTTTATAAAGACTTTGGTTATTAGTATGCTTTTAAAAGGTAATGGGTATGCTTATATAGAAAGAGATAATAACGGAAATGCTAAGGCTTTACATTATATTCCAGCAGAATTAGTAACTGTGGTACAGCCACAAACTATTAATGATAATATAGTATATAGTCCTCCCTTATAAACCTAATATTCCGCTGATTCATAGTATATTATACTTTAAATTATTTGCTCATATCTGCAAGTTTTTGTACCTTTACATTATAAATCTTGCAGATATTTATGCTTAAACGTACATCCAAACAGCTCTCTTTGTTCTCTTCTTTAGAGGACATGCTTAGCCATGAACATCCCCTTTTCCAACTTAGTAATAAGATTAATTGGGAATGTTTTGAAAATGCTTTCTCTCCATTGTATTGCAGTACTAATGGTCGCCCTGCCCATGCTATTCGCCTGATGTGTGGTCTTTTAATTTTAAAACATTTGCGTAATGTGTCAGATGAAATGGTGGTTTCTCAATGGAGCGAGAATGCCTACTACCAATACTTCTGTGGTGGACTTGAATTTATGCCAAAAGAGCCCTGTGACGCTTCCGAGTTAGTTCACTTCAGAAATCGTATAGGTGAGGAAGGTATGGAGTTAATATTAGCAGAAAGTATCCGTGTTAATACCGACCATGATGACGAAGATCATTTTGATACTGCTTTCATTGATTCTACTGTACAGGAGAAGAATATAACCTATCCTACAGATGCGAAGTTGCATAAAAAGATAATCAAAAATGTTCTGAAGATAGTTCATGACAAGAGTCTTCCTCTACGGCAGAGTTATATGCGTACGCTGAAAGGAATTTACCGTTCCCAACGTTTTCGTAATCATCCCAAGAATCGTAAGAAAGCTCTTAAGGCAGATAGGCAACTCAAGACCATAGCAGGTAGATTAGTAAGAGAGCTAGAGCGTAATCTTGGGAGAAGGAAAGGATATGAGAAGATGTTTGAGCTATATTACAAAGTTCTTTCTCAGAATAGGAAGTCAAAGAACAAAGTATATTCTCTGCACGAACCAGATGTAGTTTGCATCAGCAAAGGTAAGGAGCATAAGCAATATGAGTTTGGCAATAAAGTATCTATTCTTCGCTCATGGTCAGGACTTATTCTTGGTGCATGTTCTTTTAGGAATGAATATGATGGGCATACTATCGAAAAGACGCTAGAACAAACCCAAAGGATGATAGGAAGGAAGGTTGATAAGTTAGCAGGAGATAGAGGGTATAGAGGTATAAAGCAGATTGGGAAGACAAAGATACTCATCCCAGACACTCCTAAAGCTAAAGACAGCTACTACCAAAAGAGAAAGAAACACAAGCTGTTTTGTAAACGAGCTGGTATAGAGCCAACGATGGGACATCTTAAAGCAGACCACCGATTATCTCGCAACTTTTATAAAGGTGTGAAAGGAGATGCTATCAATGTATTATTAGCTGCGGCAGCATATAACTTCAAAAGAGCTATGAGAGTTCTTTTGTACCTTATAAAAAGAATCAGTATAAAGCTTGTCAGTACAAACTTTATGCTGAAATATAGTTTTTAAGGGACGACTAATTATGTTTCTCTAATTTTTATATTATAATCTTCTTTTTTATAATATAAAAGTGCCGAATTTATAATAAGGAAAAATCTTTTTTTTCATTATAAGTTTTCGACCGTTCATAACAGTCTTGTTTTTAGTGGTTTAAATTTATCTGGTTATATCTGTATCATTCCACCTTTCTGCCATATTTTTTGTATGGGCAACACACTTTCGAAAAAAATGATAGGTAGCAAACCATAAACTAACGGTATGTTTATGTATTAATAGAAACTAATTTTGAGCATGTGAATTAGGTTTCGGATAGAATATTAGAAAGTTTTAAGCCGACAAAAGAGATGAAAAAGGGGAAATAAAAACAGCTAATATGTAGAAAATGACATATTAGCTGAACCTATCCTTAAATAAGTTGTCCTAAGCGGATTCGAACCACTACAAACAGAACCAAAACCTGTTGTGCTACCATTACACCATAGGACAATTGCGAGTGCAAAAATAGTGCTTTTTTAGTTTATGTACAAACTTTTTGCTAAAAAAATGCGGTTTTTGTGCATTTAGCATAAAAAAATGGTGATTTATTCATTGTCGTCTTCTAATGTGTATGATGTTATTATCGCCCTTTATTAGGTATTTAGCAAAACAAATAAACCAATTGTTTGTGCCATAAAATTGCCCACTTGTTGCATACGGTTTGAATTTACACCACCACACTTTTTGCTTTTTTTCTGTATTGTCCTGGTGCACAACCTTTCATTTTTTTAAAAAACTTATTGAACTGTACTTGCGACGAAAAACCGAAGGCGAAAGCTATTTCCTGAATGTTTTGAGTAGTCCCTATAAGATAGGTTTCCACCTCTTTTATAATGTAATCGTCTATAAGTTGTTTTGGTGTTCGTCCTGCAACACGTCTGGTTATTTGTGCTAAATAGCGAGGTGTTACATTTAGCGCATCGGCATAGAAGCGCACTTCGCCCGTTTTACGATGATTGGCAGCAATGTTATCCATAAGTTGGTTGTATAGTTCCAACATTCTGTCGGAAATTGTTTGTTGTGGCAAATCGCTGCTATGGTCGAGCAGTCGGACATTTGTGCCAAGATTAGAGTCGGCAGAACGCAAAATAAGTTGGCACATATAGTCAGATGCCTTTCCAATAGCTTGTTCTACACTGTTTCCAGCACACAAATTAACTGCAACTGCCGATGTAAATGCTCCGCCCGAACCGTGAGTAATGCGGTCTATAAAGCCAGGTCGGGTGTAAAAGTGTGCCGTTTTGTTTTTCTCTACCAATACATCGGTAAACGATGCTTTAGTAACAATTCCTCCTTGCAACACAACAGACGCACTTCCTAATTGCAGAATTTTTCGTGCCAATAGTTCCAAAGCCTCGTTGCTGTGTGTTTCTTTTTCGTGCAACATATAGGCAGCACTATTTTGTTGCATAATAACAATGCTGCTTAATGGAAAAAGACGTTGCACCACAGCATTAACCACTTCGTTCGGCATAAGCATTTTGCCACTACTACTAATAATAACGGCATCTAAAACCACAAATTCAGGTTTGTATTTACGCAGCAAGTGTTCAACGGCAATTACTTGTTCTACATTTCTAAGCATACCAATCTTCACAGCATTGGGTTTTAAATCGTTCAACACCGCACAAATTTGCAAATTCAGCACTTCGGCAGGAATGTCGTATAATTGCCGAATGCCTTCCGAATCTTGTGCAGTAACCGAAGTTATTGCAGTAGCCGCATACGCTCCTAACATAGTTATGGTTTTAATATCGGCTTGAATTCCCGAACCGCCCGTACTGTCCGAGCCAGTTATAGTAAGAATGGTGGTTTTTCTTTCCATAGTTGGTGTGTAAACAAGAGTTTGTTACTGGTGTTGTTGTTTGTAAGCAATGTTTCGTGGGTGATGTTCCAGAATTTCTTTGCGCAGAGTAGTGGTGTCTATATGCGTATAAATTTCGGTTGTGCTAATGCTTTCGTGTCCAAGCATAGCCTGAATGGCACGCAAGTTTGCACCACCTTCGAGCAAAGCAGTGGCAAACGAGTGTCGCAATGTGTGTGGCGATATGGTTTTTTTTATGCCAGCATCTTTGGCATAATTCTTAATCATTATCAAAATCATAGTCCGAGTGAGATGCGCACCACGTCTGTTTAAGAAAATATAATCTTCTTCTCCTTCTTTTATCTTCATAGCGTTGCGGTCGGCAAACCAAAAATCCAATTCTTGCAAGGCTCTTGGAGAAATTGGTACCAAACGTTCTTTAGAACCTTTACCCATAACCCGCACAAATTGTTCTTCGCGATAGAGATTTGACAGTTTAAGATGGGTAAGTTCTGATACACGTAATCCGCACGAAAACAAAGTTTCTATAATGGCACGGTTTCTATGTCCTTCCCATTTAGATAAATCTATGGCACTTTCAAGCATATCAACTTCGGCAGTAGAAAGCACTTCTGGCAAATGTTGTGGTTGTTTTGGCGATTCGAGTAATTCGGTAGGGTCGGCTTCTATATATCCATCGAGCACTAAGAAACGATAAAACTGCCTTACTCCACTTAAAATTCGAGCCAACGAACGGGCACCAATTCCCAAATCGCCAATAGTAGCAGCAAAGTTTTCTATATCTTCCAACTTTGCCTCTTGTGGTATTTTCTGTTCGTCGGCTAAAAACTTCAATAATTTGTCTACATCGCGAATGTAGGCTTCTAATGTATTTGGCGAATAACCTTTTTCCAACTTTAAATAGCGTAGGTACTTATGAATAAGATTAGAACTTGTTTCTTTGCTCGTTTGCATATTATTGTGTATTTTTGCAGAGGTTGTGCCCGATGAGTGCAAAGTTAAATAATTTCTGTGTAATATGAAAATAATCGTAGTTAATGGTCCAAACCTTAATTTGTTAGGCAAACGAGAACCCAGTATTTATGGCAAAATGCCTATGGAAAACTATCTGACAAAATTGCGTGCAATGTATGCTGATGTAGACATTGAGTACTATCAGAGCAACGTAGAGGGCGAACTTATAAACAAGTTGCAGGAAGTGGGGTTCGCTTACGATGGTATTGTGCTGAATGCTGGGGCATATACGCATACAAGTATAGCACTGTCAGACTGTATTCGGGCTATTGCCGCGCCCGTTGTAGAGGTACATATAAGTAATGTAAATAGTCGCGAAGAATATCGTAACCATTCTATGATAGCTTCTGCTTGTATTGGAACTATTCAGGGATTTGGAATGGACAGTTATAGGCTTGCAGTGGAAGCTTTGAAAACTATAAATGCCAATTCTTAAAAGCAAAAAGGCAAACAAATGACGGAAACCGAACAGATAGATAAGTACATTTTAGACCATATTGCCCCGGAAGGCGGCTATTTGTACCGACTTTACCGAGCAACCAACATACACACCATTCACGGACGAATGGCAAGTGGGCATTTGCAAGGGCGATTATTAAAAATGTTGGTACAAATGGTTCAGCCCAAAAACGTATTGGAAGTGGGAACGTTCAGCGGATATTCTGCCATTTGTATTGCTGAAGGTCTGCCAGACGACGGCAAACTCTATACTTTTGAAATAAATGACGAGATGGAAGATTTTACACGTCCGTGGATAGAAGGGTGTGAAGTAGCCGACAAAATAGACTTTCGCATTGGCGATGCTAATATAGAAGCACCAAAGTTAGGCATTACTTTCGATATGGTTTTTGTGGACGGCGACAAGCGAACTTATTTGGAAACTTACGAAACCGTGCTAAAAATGTTGCGTCCTGGAGGTTATATTCTTGCCGATAATACGCTGTGGGACGGACACGTTACCGATAAGGCTTACGAACACGACCATCAAACGCAAGGCATTCGCAAGTTCAACGACTTTGTAGCAAACGACACTCGGGTAGAAAATGTAATACTGCCTTTGCGCGATGGGCTGACAATTGTGCGGAAGAAGTAAGGGCAGAAAGTGTTTATATTCTGAAATAAAAGAAAAGAAAAAAGAGGCGCACCAATATAGTGCGCCCCGAACATAATTTAATTCAAATGAAAGAGTTGTATTTATTAACCTTTTATTTCAGCACACCAAGTTCCTTGCCAATCTTAATGAAAGCGTTAATGCACTTGTCTAACTGTTCACGATTGTGCCCTGCGGAAATCTGAACACGAATACGAGCTTCGTTCTTTGGTACTACTGGATAGTAGAAACCTGTAACGTAGATGCCTTCTTCGAGCATCTTTGAAGCGTAAACTTGTGAGAGTTTCGCATCGTAGAGCATAACAGCGCAGATAGCACTTTGTGTAGGTTTAATATCGAAACCTGCAGCTATCATTTTTTCGCGGAAGTAATTTACGTTTTCAACCAACTTGTCGTGCAATTCGTTGCTTTCTTTCAGCATTTTGAAAACTTCGAGACTTGCACCGATAATGCTTGGAGCCAGCGAATTTGAGAAGAGGTAAGGACGGCTGCTCTGACGAAGCATATCTATTATCTCTTTGCGACCAGTAGTGAAACCACCAAGTGCACCGCCAAATGCTTTGCCAAGTGTGCCTGTGTAAATATCAACACGACCGTAAGTCTTGCAAAGTTCGCTAACACCGTGTCCAGTTTCGCCAACCACACCTGCAGAGTGGCTTTCGTCTACCATAACAAGTGCATCGTATTTTTCTGCCAAATCGCAAATCTTGTCCATCGGAGCAACATTGCCGTCCATAGAGAAAACACCATCGGTAACAACAATGCGGAAACGTTGAGCCTGTGCTTCCTGCAAACATTTCTCCAATTCTTCCATGTTTCCATTAGCGTAACGGTAACGTTTAGCCTTGCAGAGGCGAACACCGTCTATAATAGAAGCGTGGTTCAATGCGTCAGAAATGATAGCGTCTTCTTCGTTGAACAATGCGCCGAATACACCGCCGTTAGCATCGAAACAAGCTGCGTAGAGGATAGTATCTTCTGTTTTGAAGTAATCGGAAATGGCAGCTTCAAGTTCCTTATGAATGTCTTGTGTTCCGCAGATAAAACGTACTGAAGACATGCCGAAGCCACGCTTGTCCATCATTTTCTTCGCACCTTCTATAAGGCGTGGGTGGTTAGACAAGCCGAGATAGTTGTTTGCACAGAAGTTCAGTACCTTCTTTCCCTTCACTAAGATTTCAGCTTGCTGTGGTCCTTCAATAATACGTTCTTCCTTGTAAAGACCTGCATCTTTAAGTCCTGCGAGTGAATCGCAGAGATGTTGTTTCATTTTACCATACATAGCATAAAGTTTTTAATTATTCGCATACAAAGGTCTTCATATTTTTTGAGAAAAGGAACTGAAATACTAATTATTTTGTAGGGAAACTGCTTTTTTATACAACATTAATACTTCTAATTTCTAAATTAATCAAAAAAGTACTTAACTTTGTGCCACAAAACGATAAAATCTATTTAATAATAATATGAAAAATATTTTAGTTGTTGGCTCTACAGGGCAGATAGGCTCAGAGCTTGTAAGAGAATTGCGCAGCATTTACGGTGGCAACAACGTTGTTGCAGGTTTCATAAAAGGAGCAGAACCTACGGGCGAACTTCTCGAAGGTGGTCCATCGGCAGAGTGCGACGTTACAAATCCGGAAATGATAGCAGCCGTGGTGAAGAAGTACAACATTGACACCATTTACAATCTTGCTGCATTGCTCTCGGTTGTGGCAGAAGGAAAACCACGCTTGGCTTGGAAGATTGGCATCGACGGCTTATGGAACATTCTCGAAATTGCCCGCGAAAACAAGTGCGCAGTGTTCACACCAAGCTCTATTGGTTCGTTCGGTCCAAGTACACCACACGACATGACACCACAAGACACTGTTCAGCGTCCAGGCACAATTTACGGAGTTTCTAAGGTAACTACCGAGTTGCTTTCAGACTACTACCAGAAGAAGTACGGCGTAGACACACGTTCGGTACGCTTCCCAGGTATTATTTCATACGTAACTCCTCCAGGTGGTGGTACAACCGATTACGCTGTAGATATTTATTATTCAGCAGTGAAAGGTGAAAAGTTTGTTTGTCCTATCAAGAAAGGCACCTACATGGATATGATGTATATGCCCGATGCATTGCACGCTGCAATATCTTTAATGGAAGCCGACCCGACAAAGCTTATCCATCACAATGGTTTCAACGTTGCTGCCATGAGTTTCGAGCCGGAAGAGATATTTGCAGAAATAAAGAAACACAAGCCAAACTTTGAGATGGTTTACGATGTAGACCCATTGAAGCAAGGTATTGCCGACAGTTGGCCCGACCGTTTGGACGATTCTTGCGCCCGCAGCGAATGGAACTGGAAGCCTAAGTACGACCTCAAGAGTATGACCGTAGATATGCTTGAACAGCTCAGCAAGAAACTTCTATAAACCGAAATAAGAAAAATGGGGATTTTAAAATAATCTCTGCAAAATAAAAGGGAAAAGTCTGGAGGCATTTGCTTTCAGACTTTTTTATTCCACATCGATCATCAGGAATAGACACTCTGTCAATTTCAATGACCGATTTAGTATTTAATATAAGTAGGATTTTAAAATTAACGTGAGTTCGACGAATTGTAAGTGCCTATAAATTTGGTGATTAGCGAAATTTGTTGTAACTTTAAGGCGCTAACATACAAACAATTACAAACAAAAATCGCTATGATCACCGAAGACAAAGTTACTGAAATCTTTTGTATGGCAGATGACTTCTGCAAGTTTTTTGATGCAATGACAGCAAAATATACGTTAAAAGCTACTGAAAAAAGAAAATATCATCGAAATTCTACAATGTCAAAGGCTGAAGTCATGCTGATAATGATTCTTTTCCACGGCTCCGGTTATCGCTGCTTTAAACATTTCTATCTTGAAAAAGTATGCAAGCATCTTCACCATCTGTTTTCCAATGTTGTTTCTTATAACCGTTTAGTAGAATTGGAAAGGGAGGTAGCCTACCCTTAACCTTGTTTATCAAGAAGGTCCTGTTGGGCAAATGTACGGGCATAAGCTTCGTTGACAGCACACCACTGCGTGTCTGCAAAAACCAAAGAATACATATTCACAAGGTTTTCAAAGGCATAGCTCAAAGAGGAAAATGCTCCATGGGTTGGTTCTTCGGTTTCAAGTTGCATTTGATTTGCAATGAGAAAGGAGAGCTTCTCAACTTTATGATAACGCCGGGAGATGCTGATGACCGTAAACCTTTGGAGTACAAAGCATTCATAGATTTTATATATGGTAAGCTAGTCGGTGACAAGGGATACATCGGCAAGAACCTCTTTCAAAGGCTTTTTGTTGACGGAATACAACTTATTACCAAATTGAAAAGTAACATGAAAGGAGCTTTAATGAGTGTTTCAGACAGACTTTTACTCAGAAAAAGAGCCATTATAGAAACGGTGAATGATGAACTTAAGAACATTGCACAAGTGGAACACTCCAGACATAGATGCTTTGACAATTTCATCGTCAACTTATTAGGGGCTATTGCTGCCTATTGTCTGTTTCCAAAGAAGCCGTGCATAAATCTGCAAAGGACTATTGATACACAACTTGCATTGTTTTGAATTCATCGAACTCACGTTAATATTAATAATATACAAAACATAGAATTAGGTACTGGAGACTACATTTTTGATTATACAAATTTGTCTATCGATGAATTGTACTATTTGCTACATCCATCTTCTAAAACACAAGTACCAAAACTGATGGAAGCCATAAGATCTTTGAAAATGTCAAAACTTGACACAAATACAGAATTAGCTTCATATTATAAACAAGACCCACAAGGAATTTCGATTGTAGGGAATATCTACAAAGCAAAAAAAGCAAAACGATCATTTGAAGTCTTCTATTACAATCATATTGTGGATATAGAAGACAAATCATGTAATTTCGATTTTAATCTTCTTGCAGCGCAGATTACAAATGAATGTATTTGGGATTCTGACAGAAATAATTCTTCATTGTGGGGAGACAGAAACGAAACAGATGTTTCCAATTGTATCAGTTTAATATCTCGTATAAATAATGTGATGTCAACATCCGAATATAATAAGATTTTTGGGTTTAGAAAAGAGACCATTCCCAATGCGAAAGATTTGCGAGTGGGTATACAAAACTTCATACAAGATACGAACCATAGTATTCTTCGATTAGACTTTTCAAAAGTGAGTTTTGATTATCAAGTAAGAGAAATATTGGTAAATGCAATAGGGAACCATTTATTGAATGAAGCAAGAAAAGGACTTTATAAAGATAGTTCAATAATTGTATTCATTGACGAAGCTCATCAGTTTTTAAATAGTCATCCCTTAAAAACTATATTTCAGCATAGAGCTTGTACTAGCAAGCTCTATGCTGATTCTTTTTATAAGGTACAAAAGAACTCTCATAGCTCTTTTGAAGTTATATGCTGCGGCAGCTAATAATACATTGATAGCATCTCCTTTGACACCTTTATAAAAGTTGCGAGATAATCGGTGGTCTGCTTTAAGATGTCCTATCGTTGGCTCTATACCAGCTCGTTTACAAAATAGTTTGTGTTTCTTTCTCTTTTGGTAGTAGCTGTCTTTAGCTTTAGGAGTGTCTGGGATGAGTATCTTTGTCTGCCCCATCTGCTTTATACCTCTATACCCTCTATCTCCTGCTAACTTATCAACCTGCCTTCCTGTCATCCTTTGGGTTTGTTCTAGCGTCTTTTCGATAGTATGCCCATCATATTCATTCCTAAAAGAACATGCACCAAGAATAAGTCCTGACCATGAGCGAAGAATAGATACTTTATTGCCAAACTCATATTGCTTATGGTCCTTACCCTTGCTGACGCAAACTACATCTGGTTCGTGCAGAGAATATACTTTGTTCTTTGACTTCCTATTCTGAGAAAGAACTCTGTAATATAGCTCAAACATCTTCTCATATCCTTTCCTTCCCACAAGATTACGCTCTAGATCTCTTACTAATCTATCTGCTATGGTCTTCAGTTGCCTATCTGCCTTAAGAGCTTTCTTACGATTCTTGGGATGATTACGAAAACGTTGGGAACGGTAAATTCCTTTCAAGGTACGCGTATAACTCTGTCGTAGAGGGAGACAATTGTCATGAACTATCTTCAGAACGTTTTTGATTATCTTTTTATGCAACTTCGCATCTGTAGGATAGGTTATATTCTTCTCCTGCACGGTAGAATCAATGAAAGCCGTATCAAAATGGTCTTCGTTATCATGGTCAGTATTAACGCGGATGCTCTCGGCTAATATTAACTCCATACCTTTCTCACCTATACGATTTCTGAAATGAACTAACTCAGAAGCGTCACAGGGCTCTTTTGGCATAAATTCAAGTCCACCACAGAAATATTGGTAGTAAGCATTCTCGCTCCATTGAGAAACCACCATTTCATCTGACACATTACGCAAATGTTTTAAAATTAAAAGACCACACATCAAGCGAATAGCATGGGCAGGGCGACCATTAGTGCTGCAATACAAAGGAGAAAAAGCATTTTCAAAACATTCCCAATTAATCTTATTACTAAGTTGGAAAAGGGGATGTTCATGGCTAAGCATGTCCTCTAAAGAAGAGAACATAGAAAGCTGTTTGGATGTACGTTTAAGCATAAATATCTGCAAGATTTATAATGTAAAGGTACAAAAACTTGCAGATATAAACAAATAATTTAGAGGATAATATACTATGAATCAGAGGAATATTAGGTTTATAAGGGAGGACTAATTAATAGGTAGGTCAATAGCCTTTGGAGATAAGAATCTATACTTATCTCTATTAATTATCGACTACTCCCATAAGAAAACATACGATTATTTAATACAAGCTTTTATAAATAACTTTCCAAAATCAGTAATCTCATAATAACTTTCTTCGACAGTAATAGATTTATAAGTTTGAGGAACAAGTGCGTCCTCAAGTTTTTTCAAATTGACTTCATCTCTAATCTTATTATAAATAGTTTTATCTATTCTAAAAATGCCAGCCTTGTCTATTATAATACCTAAGCTGATAAAATTAGCCAAATATGCATTGAGGTTTTGAGGATAATTGAATTCTATTTCATTCCTTAAAAGTGTTTCATGGTCAACAAGTGTCGCATACCCCTCCCCATCTTTTGCATCACCGTAAAAATTACAATACTGGATATCAATTTTATCCTTTAGATAGCTTAATATTCTTGCTTCATCGGGAGACATTCGTTCTATCATATTAACGAATGAAGGATGTGCATTATTTACCATATCAGCATTTGATGCATTTGCCAATAATGTTGTAAACATATCGGCTATTTCATCATTTGTGGTATACGAAAGTTTTTCAATTATAGGAGTACCTATCTGTGGGTGCACCTCACAACGTTTATCTTCAGGTATTTCTTCTAGTTTTTCTTTATATTCATTTAAACGCTTCTTGAAATTCAATTTAAACTTCTCATTTAATAGTTTTACTGGCAATAAAAAAGAAGTACTAAATTCAAAGACTGTACCCAATGCATTTCCTACCGCTTTAACACTTGGTTGCGCCAAATCCTGATAAATTACTCCTAAAATATTCGGAGTTGATTTTATTAAATCTGTAATATTATTATCCATATTTATTGTTTTGTATTCTTTATACCTATTTGTAAAATTTCATAAGATACTAATATTGTTTTTCTCCTGATGAATAGATTACCAGGATTATTGCAATGCAAATATAATAATTTTATTTCGAAAAATAATTAACCAAGAGAGTTTATCACGTGGTAGTATTCTATGAAAGTGTCTAAACTCCTCTTTTTATCTTTGTATTTGGAAACACTGCCGTCCACTAAAAATCAGTAATTGTTCTTTGAAATAGTTGAAATATAGCTGGTTATAAAGTTTTTTCGAGTCAACGGATTTGAATTTGTACCTTTGCAGAGTATCATCAGTTTCTGCATATGCACAAAGATAAATACGTTTTCGCTCAGTTAGTCTCATTTCTTGACAGAAACCACTTCAATTATCTCGTACGTAAATACGGAGGTGATAAGTATGTGAAGTTCTTTAGTTGCTGGAATCAGTTGCTTACCCTCATATTTGGTCAGCTTAGTAATCGAGAAAGTCTTCGTGACCTAATAGTAGCTATCAATACTCACCAAAAGAAAAGTTATCACCTAGGATTTGGTAAACACGTGACAAAGAGCAATCTTGCCAAAGCAAATCTGAATCGAGACTATCGTATCTTTGAGGATTTTGCTTATTTTCTTGTTGATGAAGCTAGACGTAAACGTGCCGTTGATATCTTTAAGTTAGATGGTAATATCTATGCATTCGACTCTACGACGATAGATTTGTGTATGGATGTATTCTGGTGGGCAAGGTTTCGCAAACATAAAGGTGGTATTAAAATACATACCCTCTACGACATTGAGACTCAAATACCAACATTCTTCCACATCACGAGTGCTAAAGTGAATGATGTCAACGCAATGGACGTAATCCCTTACGAAATAGGCTCATACTATGTTTTTGATCGAGGTTATAACGACTTTAAACGACTCTATAGAATCAAGACATTAGACTCTTTCTTTGTGGTCAGATCCAAGAAGAACCTCCAGTATAAGTGTGTTAAATGGAGCCGTAGACTTCCCCAAAACATACTCTCGGATGCTGAAATCGAATTGACAGGATATTATCCTCACCAATACTATCCTGAATCGCTCAGGCTTGTCCAGTACTGGGATGAAGAGTTGAACAGAGAGTTTACTTATCTGACTAACGCTAAACATCTCTCAGCACTGCAGATTGCAAACCTATATAAAAACAGGTGGCAAGTCGAACTTTCCTTCAAATGGCTCAAGCAGCATCTCAAGGTTAAGAAATTCTGGGGAACAACAGAAAATGCTGTTAGGATACAAATCTATTCTGCAATATCTGCTTATTGCCTGGTAGCTATTATCCAACATGACATGAAACTCGAAAGGAGTACTTATGAAGTGTTACAGATACTTAGCATCTCATTAACTGATAAGACTCCTTTGAGAGAACTTTTTGACAAAACTATATTCAATAATGACAAAGAACGAACCGGTTTAAATGAACCGCTATTATTTAATTTTGATTAGGTCCACTTTTAGTGGACACTAGTGATATCAAATAATTTTTAAAATGATGAATAGCTAAATTAGATAATATATTATTTCAAACAAACATTGTTTATTAGTTATTAGTAGATTTAAACAGAAGTTGAGAGGGCTTTAATATTAGGAGTTATAATTTTGGTCAATATAGCAAGTAATCTTTGTAAACTTAAGTTTCTTAATATTACATGATAAGTAGGTATTTGACAATATTTCATAGTACTTAATTATACATCAAGGTAATTCTTTCTTTTTATTCAAAATAGTTTATTGAGAAGCAAAGATAGTTCGACTTTTTATAATTACTAAATAAAAAATATTAGTTATAATTTTTAATTTTATAATTATATTTTCGTCATTTTGTAATTACATTTTTTTCTTTTAATACTTTGCCTGTTTTATAGGTGAGTTTTTCAAGTTGAAGATTTGTAAAATTCTCTTCATAAATAATTAAAATGATGTTGGTTTATTATATTTACATTCTATTTGTGTATTACATTCTCTAATATGTATTTTCGATAACCAAATTAAAAGTATCCAGCCATTTTTATTCTCAAAGATAACTTTGCAACCAGGTTGCAAAGTTATTTGTCGAACTTTGTAAAAACAAAATATTAAAAGTTATGTTCTGGGATATAGTGTCTAAATAGTCGTTCCTTAAAAACTATATTTCAGCATAAAGCTTGTACTGACAAGCTTTATGCTGATTCTTTTTATAAGGTACAAAAGAACTCTCATAGCTCTTTTGAAGTTATATGCTGCCGCAGCTAATAATACATTGATAGCATCTCCTTTCACACCTTTATAAAAGTTGCGAGATAATCGGTGGTCTGCTTTAAGATGTCCCATCGTTGGCTCTATACCAGCTCGTTTACAAAATAGTTTGTGTTTCTTTCTCTTTTGGTAGTAGCTGTCTTTAGCTTTAGGAGTGTCTGGGATGAGTATCTTTGTCTGCCCCATCTGCCTTATACCTCTATACCCTCTATCTCCTGCTAACTTATCAACCTGCCTTCCTGTCATCCTTTGGGTTTGTTCTAGCGTCTTTTCGATAGTATGCCCATCATATTCATTCCTAAAAGAACATGCACCAAGAATAAGTCCTGACCATGAGCGAAGAATAGATACTTTATTGCCAAACTCATATTGCTTATGGTCCTTACCCTTGCTGACGCAAACTACATCTGGTTCGTGCAGAGAATATACTTTGTTCTTTGACTTCCTATTCTGAGAAAGAACTCTGTAATATAGCCTCAATTCCGCAGCATAAAATCTTTTAAGAAATCCAAGTGCCTGAGAAACAAAGTCCTCAAAACACTTGGATATGTCAGAATTTTCACCTAATCTTAGTGCAACAAACATAACAAGTAAGCAAAAATCTGACATGACAAAGGTAGCAATTAAAAACGAGAATATCACTTCTTTCGGAGGAATTTATCACATTATGGATGTTTTTTCAAAGTTGGGCTTTGAAAAACTTACCGAATCCGTGTTGGGCAGACGCGGAAGCAGTGGCAAGGCATTCAGCCATGGAAGCATTTTCGGCTCTCTCTTCTTCAGTTACCTTTGTGGTGGAGAATGCCTTGAGGACATCAATGCGCTTATAGGGCAGTTCAAGCAGAGGCCTGACACGCTATTACCCGGTGCCGACACCGTGGGATGTGGACTGAAGGAGCTTGCCGAAGAGAACATTATCTACAAGAGCGAGACATCAGGCAAGTCTTATAGTTTCAATACTGCAGAGAAGCTGAACACCTTACTTTTACGGATGATACGTAGAATGGGGCTTATAAAGGCGGGCAGTCATGTTGACTTGGACTTTGACCACCAGTTTATTCCATCCCGCAAGTTCGATGCAAAGTATTCCTACAAGCAGGATCATGGTTATTTCCCAGGCTGGGCTTCCATCGGGGGCATCATAGTCGGAGGTGAGAACCGTGACGGGAACACCAATGTGAAATTCCATCAGGAGGACACGCTCCGTCGCATTATGGACCGTGTGACCTCCGAACTTGGTGTTGTGATAGAGCATTTCCGTGCCGACTGCGGGTCGTTCTCGAAGGAAATCATCCAGACCGTAGAGCCGCGCTGCAACACGTTCTATATACGTGCTGCCAACTGCGGCAGCCGGTGTGAGGACTTCCGCCAGCTGGAAGAATGGAAGAGCGTTGAGGTTGGTTATGAGAGGTGCGATGTCACCTCCGTCAGCATGGACGACCTCATCGAAGGAAAGTCATACAGGCTTGTCGTACAGCGTACTCCCTTGAAAGACAAGCACGGCAGGGAACAGACGGATATGTTCGGAGTGATATACACATACCGCTGTATCCTTACCAACAACCGGACATCTACCGAGAAGGACATCATTACATTCTACAATGAACGTGGAGCGAGCGAAAAGAACTTCGACATACAGAACAATGACTTCGGCTGGGCACATCTGCCATTTTCCTTTATGGCTGAGAACATGGTTTTCATGATGGTTACCGCCATGCTGAAAAACTTCTATCTCTATCTCGTCCGTCATATCAGCGAGAAGGTCAAGCCATTGAAAAAGACAAGCAGGCTGAAAGCCTTTATCCTGCATTTTGTCAGTGTACCAGCAAAATGGGTACGAACAGGAAGGCGGAACGTTCTGAACCTATATACAAATAAAGCATACTACTCTGAGGTATTCCTTGAATAAACAGCATGTCTTTGTGGTTCTCACATTCCCCATTGGTTTGGGTGGGGGATTTCATGTCTATGCAAGAACCAAAAATCCCAGAAAATCCCCATATCAATGGATAGAGCCCAAAAATGTCACTTCAATATATAAAAGTACCTCACAAGGAATAATGCTGCGGAATTAAGGTATAGCTCAAACATCTTCTCATATCCTTTCCTTCCCACAAGATTACGCTCTAGCTCTCTTACTAATCTACCTGCTATGGTCTTCAGTTGCCTATCTGCCTTAAGAGCTTTCTTACGATTCTTGGGATGATTACGAAAACGTTGGGAACGGTAAATTCCTTTCAAGGTACGCGTATAACTCTGTCGTAGAGGGAGACAATTGTCATGAACTATCTTCAGAACGTTTTTGATTATCTTTTTATGCAACTTCGCATCTGTAGGATAGGTTATATTCTTCTCCTGCACGGTAGAATCAATGAAAGCCGTATCAAAATGGTCTTCGTTATCATGGTCAGTATTAACGCGGATGCTCTCGGCTAATATTAACTCCATACCTTTCTCACCTATACGATTTCTGAAATGAACTAACTCAGAAGCGTCACAGGGCTCTTTTGGCATAAATTCAAGTCCACCACAGAAATATTGGTAGTAAGCATTCTCGCTCCATTGAGAAACCACCATTTCATCTGACACATTACGCAAATGTTTTAAAATTAAAAGACCACACATCAAGCGAATAGCATGGGCAGGGCGACCATTAGTGCTGCAATACAATGGAGAAAAAGCATTTTCAAAACATTCCCAATTAATCTTATTACTAAGTTGGAAAAGGGGATGTTCATGGCTAAGCATGTCCTCTAAAGAAGAGAACATAGAAAGCTGTTTGGATGTACGTTTAAGCATAAATATCTGCAAGATTTATAATGTAAAGGTACAAAAACTTGCAGATATGAGCAAATAATTTAAAGTATAATATACTATGAATCAGCGGAATATTAGGTTTATAAGGGAGGACTAAATAGTATCTTGGCTCTTAGCTTCTGCTCATCAGTCCATTTCTCTGATGATTTGAATAACAGGTACCTGCTTCTTACCAGCAGTTCACTACGCGTATCTCCATTCTCAAAAGTCACAGGTTGATAGGGTCTGTTTTCTAACTTTGCATTCTCTTTCTCGTCATTTGCTTGCTGTAAGGCAGACCAGCGGTACTCTATTCTCATCTGTTGCACGGCATCACTTGCAAGTTTCTGTATATGAAAGCGATCAACAACTCGTTTAGCTTTTGGAAAACAATGTCTTACTATCTTACGCATACTATCGGATAGGTCCAAGGTGACCTCTTCTACTTCTTCCCGCTTCTTTTCATCTATCTTATCCAACACTTTGCAGACATCCAAAGACTTGGTTCCTGCAACAATAGCTACAAGACATCTTTCCCTGCCATGTTTATCCCTATTAGTCACAATCGTATAGAGTTCACCATTGGACAAGGATGTCTCGTCTATAGCTAAGTTTTTGCCAATATTATCCTCAAAGAGAAGCCACTTCTGTGCATGAGGCAACTGCTCCCAGGACCTGTAACCGCTTAATGTTTCCTTATATTGTTTCTCAAAACTATGTCCATTGATATGATAGAATTTCTCAAGTGTACGGCAGGTCACTGGGGATGTCTCCATACGTTTCTTTTAAAAAAGCTCCGAACTCTTTGGAATAACGAGTCCCGGAGGCTGTAATATCAATCTGCAAGGGAAGAGAGAAACTCTTACCCGTACGAATATCTATCCATCGACGTCTACGAAGAACCAATATGACCTTATGGTCCCGAATCGGGAAGTCTGTCACCTCGACGGCATCCATAAAGCCTTTAGATTCAAAATGAAGATCATCGCAAAGTTCTTTCTCCATCTTCTCATCAAGATAAATGCGTAACAAAGAACTATTAGACTCTATCTTAACAATAGAGAAATAATGTAAGACATCGCATGGTAAAACGAATTCGGCTAATTGATATAGGTATTTTTCTTCCATAATACAAAGGAAAGAAAAATATATTAATTAAGAAAATTTCCACACCTCTTTTCTACTGAGCCTTGTTATATAGTACACTTTTAGTACATGTTGAAAAAGAAAAATCCCCTGTAAATCAATAATTTACAAGGGATTTGTAGTACCCAGACCCGGGCTCGAACCGGGATGGATTGCTCCACTGGTGTTTGAGACCAGCGCGTCTACCTATTCCGCCATCTGGGCTTATATTTTATTTTAAGTGGTGCAAAGGTATATAGAAAAAGTGAGAATGACAAATTTATAAAAAGATTTTTCTACTAAAGAGTCAATAAAGATTATAAGCGCAGAGTCAACCAGCAAGTGCAAAATTACAAAACGTGTTTAAAGAACTCGCACTTTGGAGTAGAAAAGTTTAATTTTTCTCTTGGTCTTTCGTTCAATTTCTTTTGTATGGACATAATTCTCTTGTCCGTATAGTTATCAAACGAATCCTTTTTAGGTATATACTGCCTGATTAATTTGTTTGTATTCTCAACAGCTCCCTTTTGCCATGAACAATATGGGTCAGCGAAGTACACGGGCACGCCTAAGTATTTGGTGATGTCCTTATGTGCCGCAAATTCAGGTCCGTTATCTGTTGTAATCGTCTTGAGGCTGTCCTTGTATGGCAGCAGTAGTTTCCTAACCACCTTTACCAGAGGCTTTGACAGTTTTCCAAATGGCAGTTTCTGCATAAACAACATATTGGTGGATTTCTCCACCATTGTGAGTATGGCGTGCTGGGCAGGGGCGACGATCAAGTCCATCTCAAAATCTCCGAATCTCTTCCCGTCAACTTCCTTACTTCTTTCATGGATACTCACCCTGTCCTTTATTGGAAGATGTCCGCCTTTGGGACGATGCCTGTATTTCATCTTATGCCTTGTGTGCTCTGCAAGTTTCCCTGTTGTGTCATTGTGGATGATGTTATAGATGGACTGGTGGGACACCTCTATGCCCTCATTCATGCGCAGATACCCTGATATTTGTCTTGGAGACCACTGGTCGTTGGTAATATATTCTTTAATTCTCCAAACTAATTCGTCGGAGAGCTTGGCGTTGGTTACCGTGCTCTTTCTGCGCTGCATAGCCATATCATGCGCCTTCGTCCAGATATACTTTCCGGAAGGCGTGCTGTTGCGTTTGATTTCACGTGAGAGTGTTGACTGACTAATACCGACGATGTCGGCAATTTCTTTTCTCGCTGTTTTCTTTTGGAGTAAGGCAAAAATTTGCGACCTTTGCTCCGAGATTAATTGATGATACATTTGCAATACAAAATTAGTTAATCTTTGGGAGACTTCGGTCTCCTTTTTTATTTGTATTGCTGGTTGTTTCTTTTTCCTCTCCGAGAGATGCAGACAACCTCTCGCTACGCGTCGAGAACGTCTGCATCTCTCGGAGAGGGACACTCTTTTATTGCACTTCGATTTGGAAAGTACATAAGTTTCTATTTTGTAATTATAAAAAATAAAATCGTAATTATAAAATAGAAATCTTTTATTATACAATAAAAAACTGGTTATTAGAGCCATACTTACCCTAATAACCAGTTTGATTTTTTGGATTTATTGATGCTTATTTGTTCTGCAACTTATAAGTTTTAACATCGCCATCAACAACAAGTTTTAGGACAATAATGCCTTGCTGCAAGTTGGCAATACTGATGTTTGGTTCGTAGCCTCCTTGTTTCAGAAGTTGTCCTGTTGGTGAATAGATTCGATAATTTTTATACACACCAGGAATTTGGATATTCCCATTTACAATTACCGGAACGACAGTTCCACCAAGAGCCTCTGCATTATTGATACCTGTATAAAGGTCGGCAAGTGCTTTCACAATTACTGTTTCGGCACCAGGAACTTGAACTATGAACATTGCTGCATGTTTCTTGTTATCTTCGCTGTAGAAAACAAACGAAGCATCGCCTCCTTCAGGAGCCAATTCCGGAGTAAGTAATTGGAAATATTTCTTCATCTTTGAAGGAGACAACACGATACTTACATTATCAGACGGGTTGTTCTTGGTTGTTACTTTAAACACAACTGGGTCTGTCTTCTGTTTCATCTTATAAGGAACATAAAGGAACTGCTTATCGACAGTGATTTCAGGTAAATCTGTCCGACCGAACGTTACGTTGTCAATCATCCAGTTCAAAGCAGAATAGTTGCCACCTTCCTTGCTGTAGAAAGAGAATGCAAGATGGAAATTGTCGTCAATATTGATGTCGGTTAATTTTGAAAGATCGATACGATAGTTCAACCAAGTTTCGTTGTCAATTTCAATACCAGTTGGCTTATACTTATCAATGTCAAGTTCTTGTTCTTTTATAACACCATCTTTCTCGGTAATAATGTAGGCTTGGAAATATTCTTCACGTTGTTCGTCCTTGCTCAAACCGTTGAAACGAAGGCTGAAAGTGAGATACTTGCTTGCAGCTTGCTTATAAGACAGCGTTGGAGAAATAAGCCACGATTCGTACGGATTATGGTCTACAACACCTGTCTTCCAGAATGTTATATAGGCTCCTTCACTCTGAATTTTACCATCGGCAAGATTGTTTTCTCGTTGTTTCCATGTCCAGAATGGACGGTCGCCACGTATAATTAAGTTTTGCCAACCAGGAATGCTTAATATTTGTCGGTGGCGCATACCATTGAACCGCTCGTTGAGCAGAGTCAGTGGCGTAGCATCGGCATTTGCCATCATTGCCTTAGTAATATCTGTGAAAGCAGTACGTTGTGCGTTTTCATTATGATAGAATAGCACAGTGTTTACATTTACATCAGCTTTGGTGGTATTCACGAAACGAACGAGTGTAGGGCGATGATTGTCGAGAGTGAACTCGCCGGCAGCATTTGCCTTTCCATCGTTGCTCATAGGCAACCAGTGTCCACCACCATCAATAGAATATTCTGCACGGAAAGAAACGGCAGCAGTGGCAGGAGTCATCTTCACCTTGTTCAAACCATTTACCAAAACATCGTCGAAATAGAGTATGCCACCCTTGTTCAGCGTAATATCACCTGCACCGTTCCACTTGCCTTCTATCTTCCAATAGCCAAGGTCGTACTTACCGAAGTTCTTCCATTCGGGTTCTTTTGCAAAACGTTCTTCAATGGTGTTGGCTGTAAACTTCTCGACCTTTGCACCTGTTGTAGCTTCTTCACAGATACCTTTCAGCTTGTAGCGAACAGTGTCGCCCAAGATTGTTGAAACTACAAGTGTTGCTTCGTATGTGCCTACGGTAAGCGGACGGAAATCAATGCGGAGTTTAGGCTCGCCATAGAGTGTGCCCTTGCTCTTGTTATACATAAAGATGTTGGTATTGCTCTTGAAGCAGGTTACTTGAGGAGCATGGTCGATGGCAATCTTAACATCGGTAATTATATCTTTTACATCGAACTCTAAAATTTGCGATACGGTTTTACCTGGTTCCGCCTTCATTTCCTTTATAGGGGTCGTTGCAGACAACTTAACAGAAGGTTTTTTACCTTTTTCCATGAAATAGGCTATAATTGCCATATTCCCGTTATGCGAATCGTCAGCACCAGAGAAACTCAATTTAAAAGAATCAGCGTCTTTGAAAGCACCTTTCTTTGTTGGAGTAACAATAAGTTGTGCACTTACAGACTGGTTCTTTCCTACTTCTTCCATATTGAGCTTCATCATATTGCTTGCCAAAGTATATTTGTCGCCACCACTGAAGTTTGGTTTCTGTGATTGGCTCAAGTGCATCGTCTGGATAGCAATATCGTATGTTTCAGTCTCGCCTACCTCACCGTAAATAGTTTGTATTTGTGGAAGAATGGCAATAAGTGGTGTTGTTTTTGCTTTTGAAGCCGGAAGACGATTGGCACTGAAATCGTCTAAACTTACTTCACTATTTTCTTGTACTTCAATGGCAAATTCCAACTTTGTTGCGCCTTCGGGACAAATGGTGCGGAAAGTTAATGTTCCCCACGATTTCATTTTTCCAAAGAAGACTTTCGGGTTATTAATAAAAGCATCTTCGCCACATTTTACCACATTACCTTCGTTATTGAGCCAACGAAAAGCAAGGCGCAGAGGACCTTTATTATTAGGTGATGAAATTGTAGTATAATGTATCTGACATTCTATTTCATCGCCTACAGTAACATCGTTTTCCGGTAAATCGATTGTTTGTTTTAAGAAACCTTTTTCGTTTCCTGTCTTAATACCCACTCCAAAGCCTGTATCGGAATGGTAGCTTTCGCGTTTCTCTCTTTTAAAGAATTGTTCGCCTTTCACTTCCCAGTTCTTAGGAGTATTGTCCGAATTGAAATCCCAGAAGAACTGATTTTTTAATAATTCTTTTTCTGGCTTATCTTCCTTAACTTCGTCAACACCTTTACCCTTCAATGTTATAGTTGCAACCTTGTCGCCAATGGTTATTGTTATCGTCGCAGTTTTGTTGCCAATGGTTTTGGGCTGGAATTTCACAAACAACTTCCCTCCCGTTGCAGGAAGAACTTCGTCATTCTCAGTTCTAACAATAAAGTCGTCTCTGTCTTGCCCATCTAATATAGGTATAATCTTTTCACCCTTGAAGTTTGTAACTGTAATAGTGGTAAACTTTTCTTCAGATGCCTGATTTATAACAACTGAACCGAAATCGAGTTCGGCAGGTTCAACGGTGATATTCACAGGAGCAGACTTTTCTCCAGTTTCAATATTTCTAAGCTTAAAAGGTGTATAATTGTCTTTATTGCCTTCTTCATAAAAAGCAACAAAACCAACGCCCTTATCTCTTACTGCCTCAGGGATTTCGGCAGAATAATGTTCATATGCAGCATTAGATGATGTAGGAACTATATCACCTATCTTGTCGATTAATTCACCTTTCTTATTAATAAGAATAACTGAAAGTTTAGTGTTACCTTTAACAGTTCCTGTCTTCCAGTCAAAATTCAATTGTTTGCCTGCAATATCCTTTAAAGTCAATGCAGGAGAAACCAAATAAGACTTAAAGTTATCTTTCAGCTTCTTTATCTGTGTGAATAAAATAGTAAGATTAAACTCTTGGTTAGAATAGGGCGCATTCCAATAAACGCCTGTTTTAACATTGGTAATACTAAACCAGGTCTTTCCGAGAGCCTCTTTGTACTTCTCTGTCTGCGATAAGGATTGCTGTGGGTTGGCATCATCCAGCTTACTGAAATCAAGTTCCTGCATTTGAGCATGCAGATTACTTGTCAGACCAAACAATACCATCAACAACCAAACCCGCACGAATCTCCGTGCAATAGTTTTAAATTGTGTCATAATAATTTTGCATTAGGGTTATTATTAATATTTTTGTGCAAATAGCTTTCAAAGGTACGTATATTTTGGTAATAAAGCAAAAAAGCGGCTGTATATTTTACAATCAAATACAGAAATAGCGGAAAAGGAAAGGGAAAAGAAAATAAAAAGGCTCGCAAACTTTCGCTTGCGAGCCAATTTTATTATTGATTCAAATGTGAATTAGTAACCCGGGTTTTGTGTGAGGTTAGCATTCACCTTGATTTCACGTGCTGGGATAGGCCATGCAAAGTGATAATCATCAGCAGCCAGGCTCTTACCTGTGAATGTTGGACCATCATAAACGAACTGTGATGCTGCTGGCTGACCTGCGCGACCCGTGTAACCCATATGGTTACGCTTCAAGAAGAGGAAGCGCTGACCTTCACCAACCGTTTCGCGGAACCATTCATCACCAATCTCATTCATGCTTGAGCCAGTAAGCTGGGCACCACGAGCAGTCTGCAACAAGTTGAGTACGCGTGTAGCCTCAGTTGTGTTACCAAGTTTCTCATTAGCCTCTGCATTGATCAGGTACATTTCTGGCAAAAGGAATGGCTTAACCAAGTGACGGCTATTTGGAACTGCAGTTGTCAAGTTAGGATTACCTACATAACGCGTGAAGAGGTAGATTTTGTTGTATGTAATATCATTGAAGTACATAATAATACCTCTCTTGGCGAACCAATTCTGGAAACGCAAGTCAGAAGCTGTGTAAAGAGAAATCAACTTCTGTGAAGGTAGGTAATATGGTTGATAATAGTAACCCTTTGGATTCCAACTAACCTTGAAGCCTTTATTATACTCGGTACGTGTGTATATACTGTTTACATTTGCACCACCTTCTTGTATATTACCTGCCAATTGCATGACAGCTTCTGTGCCATTATCGTAAGTATATTCTGCTTCGAAGGCATCTTTGTTGCTTGCCAATTGGAATTCAGGGTTATCCATAACCTTCTTAGAGAACTCTGCCGCCTTAGCATAATTCTGAATATCAAGATAGTAACGTGCGTAAAGCGCATTTACACCATCCATAGTAGGAGTCATCTTAAAATTATTCTTAGAAACGCCCAGACTATTTACTTCAGTAGGAATATCTTTAAGAGGTACAGATGTCTTCGTTGCAATTGCAGCAGCTGCAATATCAAGGTCAGCCTTTACCTGGTCGTAAACAGCTTTTACAGTTGCACGAGCTGGCTTAGCTTCAATGTCATAAGTTAATACTAATGGCACAGCTTCGTCAGTTGTTGCAGTAGCTGGGTTGTAAGCCTTTGCAAAGTGGCGAACTAATTCAAGATATGCATTTGCACGATAGAAGTGCGCATAACCATCGTAAAGTTTTGCCTTTGCAATGAGCTCTGCGTCATTTTTGTATTTCTCTTTGAACTTAGCAATCTGTTCAATGAAGATGTTGTAGTTCTTCATTGCGCCATAGTGCTGTGCCCAAGTGTCTATCGTATTCTGGTCTGAAGCTGTGA